>JAUUWK010000057.1 GCA_030589055.1 Candidatus Bathyarchaeota archaeon
GGGAGGCGTTACGATGAACAGAATTCTAGAGGGTCAAATAGGAACGCAGAAGCTTTGGCCAGGAGTTGAGAACACGCCTTTGATTGTTGGTTTTGCAAAAGCGTCCGAACTGGTCTTCTATGATTTTGAAGAGAATGTGAATCATATGCGAAGGCTTAGAGACCTATTAATTGATGGATTAATTGGAAAAATATCGGATGTTAGGCTTAACGGACCTAAAGGTGACGAGAGGGTTCCTGATAATGTGAACATAAGTTTTCTAAGGTGTGAGGGTGAAGCATTAACAATCGAATTAAGCCTGAATGGCGTTTATGTTTCAAGCGGAAGCGCATGTACTAGGCGGCTTCTTCAGCCCAGCCATGTTCTCGTTGCTATAGGGAGAAAATTCGTTGAAGCCCACGGCAGCATCCTGATGAAAGTTACAAGATGCCATACCGAAGAGGATATAGACTACGTTTTAGAGGTTATCCCAAAAGCTGTTGAAAGAATAAGGGGAATTGTTGGCTCATTGGAGGTGAAGTAACCATGTCTAGATCACCTCTTCCATACAACCCGAAAATACTTGAGCTTTTCAGGAACCCGAAAAATCTTGGAAAGATGGAAGATGCAACAGTCAGTGCTGTCGCGGGGAATCCTCTATGCGGAGACATGATAATCTTCTACTTGAAAATCAGTAACCAAGACGTCATAGAAAAAGCATCGTTCGAAAGCTACGGCTGTGTTGCAAACATAGCAACGTCGAGCATAGTAACCGAAATGATCAAGGAGATGAAGCTTGAGGACGCATGGAAGATCTCATGGAAAAGCGTTATAGAAGCTGTCGGTGGAGTTCCAAGAGTAAAGTTCCACTGCGGCATCCTAGCCGTTGGAGCATTGAAGAGAGCAACAAGAACATATTACAAAGACAAGGGAGTTTCTCCCGATTGGCTGCCGGAGGAGTTAACTTTCGAGGAAAAACAAGCTCTGGAAGAGGAAGAACTGGCGAAAATAATCTCAAAAAGAATGAAAGCTGAGGAAGAAAAGTAATGTTAAATCCCTACAAAATTAGGGAAGACTTCCCAATCTTGAAACGTGAAATAAACGATCATCCATTAATCTACTTCGATAGTGCAGCGACAACACAAAAGCCAAAACAAGTAATCGCAGCTATTAAGGAGTTTTACGAAAATTGTAACGCAAACGTTCATAGAGCTGTCCACACGCTTTCCCAAGAGTCCTCTGAACTTTATGAAGACGCACACGAAGAGGTTGCAAAATTCATCAACGCAGACAGCATGGAAGAGATAATTTTTTTGAGAGGCACGACTGAGGCGATAAACCTTGTTGCTTATGCTTGGGGTCTTCACAATTTAGAAGGCGGAGATGAAGTCCTAGTCACGTTGATGGAGCACCACAGCAACATAGTTCCTTGGGAAATGCTCTCAAAAACAAACGGATTCCAAGTTAAATATGTGGAAGTGAACGATGATGGAACCTTGAACTATGAGTCTTTTGAGAATGCAATCTCTCATAAAACCAAAATTGTCTGTTTGACCCATGTCTCCAACGTCACTGGGTTCATAAACGACGTAAAAAACGTTGCTAAGACAGCACATGAACATGAAGCTTTAGTGCTTGTGGATGGAGCACAATCTGTCCCTCATTTTCCAGTGGACGTCAAAGATTTGGATGTGGACTTCTTCGGGTTTTCAGGACATAAAATGCTAGCTCCAACGGGCATAGGAGCCTTATATGGCAAACGTGAAGTTCTTGAAGAGATGGAACCATTCCACGGCGGAGGCTCGATGATAAAGGAGGTCACATTTGACACGATGACGAAGCGTTGCTCAAGCTCTTTGAACGATCTACCTTGGAAGTTCGAAGCTGGAACCCCCAACATTAGTGGCGGCGTAGGTTTGATGGCGGCTGTTAGATACTTGAAGGACATAGGTATGAATAACGTCAAAGTACATGAGGAAAACTTGACGGAACATGCCACGCGTCGTATGCAAGAGTGTGACAAAGTCAAGATTTATGGTCTAAAGGATGCGTCCCTAAAGTGTGGTATAATTCCTTTTGGTGTCGAGGGTTTAAGCTCGCATGATGTTGCGTTATTCCTTGACAGTTATGGAATCATGGTTAGAAGCGGGTTTCACTGTGCTCAGCCTCTGCATGAAAAGTTAAAGTTGAAAGCCTCGGCGAGGGTAAGCTTCTACATTTACAACACTCCTGAAGAAATTGACCGATTTGTCGAAGTTTTGAGGGAGATTGAACAGTTATAATGAGTAATGTCGAAGATTATGTTGCTAGAATTGAGGAAACATGTGGTGAAGAAAAGCACTTTATCGTGATCTTCAAGTATGATTCAAAAAACGAGGCAATTGTAAAAATTCTAAAGAAGGCAAAAGTAGAAAAATCGATGTCTCGAATAGCCTTTGAATTAACTTTTAGGAAAGTTTCTTTTCGCCTTTACGGGACTGGCAAGGCTATCTTTCGGAATTTGAAGGATAAGAAAGCGTTGCAGAAGATTTTAGCTGATCTTTTGTTGTAAACTGTTGCAGTGGCAACGTGTTCATTCAAAACTTAGCTCTTGTGATCATTCTTCTGAAAAGACTTTTGCAACTTTTTGTAGTTCTCTTGTTATTGGCATTAGGAATTTGACTCTTTTCTCGGTCCTTGATTTGTAAGCGTCTATGACTGTTTTTAGCTTTGCCATGATTTCGCCTGTGATTTCTACAAGGAGTTCGTGGTTTTCCTTGTCTGCGAGGTTAAGTATTTCTACTTCTCTGTCTCTAGAAATTAGGACTAGCTGTCCTGTGAGGTATAGATGAGCCTTACTTATTCGTTCATTGTAGCTTTCGGGAAGCGAAGAAACAGAGATTTCGAGTGTTTCGCTGAATGGTTTCAGAATTTTGAGTAAGGAGTTAAAGAATTCATTGACTAAGTTCTCTTCTTCCATTTCGCTTTCGGATATTTGTCCGGCTTTTTCTTGGATGTCTCGTAAGAATTCTGCAGCTTCTTCTTTGCTTGTTTTTTCACTGTCTTTTGCTGGTGTTGCCTCTACAGTTATTTCGGGTACAGCATCCTCAATTGTGGATGAAGCTAATTCTTCTGTCATCTAAATTCGCCTCTAGCCTGAATAACCACGTTTGTATTCGTCTTCGTAGTGATAATAAGCGTTAGTCTGTGTAGGGAGTTGACATACAATATGTGAATACGTCAACTTAATCATGTGTCGTAAGACATAATATTTTTATCATCCGGCAAATTATATGTCTTGAGGAAAACTATGAAGCAGAAGCGGAAAGCGGGTGGGTTTGGGTACGCTACTGATTCGATAAAGGAGACTGGTAAGCATGCTACAAAGACAGAGTTTGTTTCGTTGAGGAAGAACGGTTTTAGGATTACATTGGATATCACCAAGAGGCGGAAGATGTCGAGGTCTCCCCAATTTGACAAGTATGATATCGCGAAGTATGATCTTCATCCAGGCTATTCGTTTCCGGACTTTTTAGAGGATATGATTCCTTCGGGGACTCCAGAGTACGTGGACAGCGGTCAAAGATATGTGGAGCGGATGATTCGTGCCTTGTTCTTTTTTAAGCAATGCGCCTTGATTGGACCTTCTGGAACGGGTAAAACGCATATCACTTATTTGGTGGCTGAGCTTACTGGGTTGCCGGTTTGGGAAGTTAATTGTGGTTTGCAAACTTCTTCATATGACTTGATCGGTCGGTTTATTGGTTTGGGGAAGGAGAACTGGATTGATGGTCAAGTAACGTCTTGGCTAAAGTACGGCGGTGTACTTTATCTTGACGAAGCTAATATGATGAAGCAGGATGTTGCGACGAGGCTTAATCCGGTTTTAGACACTCGTGGCCATTTGGTTTTAACTGAGAAAGATAATGAATTGATTTCTAGACACCGTTATGCGTATGTAATTATAAGTATGAACCCGTTTTCAGCCGAGTTTGCCGGCACTAAACCATTAAATGCTGCTTTTAGACGGAGGATGAGCGTTTGGGTAAACTTCGATTATGAGAGTATAGGGGAGAAGATTTCCGAAAGAGAAGTGGAGCTGCTAATAAAAAGGTCAAAAATCGACCATGCCACAGCGTATAAGATCACCCAAGTTGGGGCTGAGATGCGCAGGCAATACCAAGCAGGCGACCTCCCGTATGGCCCCTCTGTTGGTGATTTGAGTCATTGGGCTGTGTTGGTAGTGGATGGGGCGGATCCGATTTCGGCGGCTGAAGAAACTATAGTGGCTTTAACGAGTGACAGTGTTGAGGTGCAGGCGGATGTGCGAAGGCTGATCGAGTCAGTTTTCAAAGGTTAGACAGTTTATTTCTGCGCGGTGGATTTGGATGGGGTTTCTGGAGTATGCTCGGTCTTTGTTCTTCGAGAAGGACCAAATGAAGATAGAACTGTTAATATCTCCTAAGGTTCGGTTTCCACAGTTTTTTTGTGATGAAGCGGGGTTTGTTACCGTTTTTCCGGAGCCGACGGTTAAAGAGGATGAAGATGGAGAGAAAACAGTATCTTTGATGGGCTATTGTTTTCCTGCTGATGCCCAAGGCAAAAGGCAGCTTGCAAGCCTTTTCAGGGCCTCTGTTTTTCATCTCAGTGCGCATGCTGTAACCTCAAACTTTGAAGATTATGAGGAATGGAAAAAGCGCAAGGACTCGCGATTGGCGAAGTTCACAGTTACGCTTATTGAGGATGTGGTGGCTGATGCTTATGTTTCTGCAAGGCATGCAGATGGGCTTGTTGATTTGGCTTTTGCGAATGCTTTGGCGTTGAAGAGGCTGCTTCCGATTGATAATTTGGTGAATCCTGCGACTAGGGTTATGGCTGGGCTTCTGGTGAGAATGAACACGGGCTTCATGAAATTTAAGTCAAAAAACGAGCATAAATTGACTACCCCTCTAGTAGAACTTCTCGATCGGCTTAAAGAAAAGGCTCTCCTCTCATTCAAAGATAAAAACGTAAGCCTGAAGGATGCGAAGCTGAAAGTTGCCGATGAGATCTACTCCGTTATCGAGGATGCTGGCCCGGTTGTTGAGGTTCCGTTTTTTCCACACACCGAAGAGTTGGGTAAATGCTCTATCTTTTCTCGTTCGTGCTTTGTTGATTCGGACATCACGCATGAAGATGATTTCAGGAAATGCTTGGATTTTCTGGGCGGTGTTTTTCCGTCTTTTGACTGCGGGGAGCAGACGTGGAGTAAGGTAGCTGAGGCTGAGGCGTTTCAGGTCTTTAATTCGTGGGAGCATGAGAAAAAGAAGGTTGAGAAGTTACTTGCTAAGTACGAGGAGTTCTTGGGTTCCACCCGGTTTGAGGGTGTTGAGGTTCCGCAGTTGGCGTATACTGGGTTTTTGAGGGTTAAATCCGCCTGTAAGAGCGAGGCGCGCCGGCTTATTGAGAGTTTGCTTGTGGCTAGGGATGCGATTGATGAGGATCCTAGGAAGATGTATGGTGTTTTGGATTTGGCTGAGGTAATTCAAGTTATAGCTAGTAAGAGTCCGCGTTTGGATGTTTTTATGCTGGATGAGAATCTGAGTAAGAGTTATGCGTGGGTGATTTTGCTTGATGCTAGCCGTAGCATGAAGGTTATGAGGGATTTTGCGTTGGAGCTTTTTGTGATGGCTGCGGAGGCGGCGAATCAGTTGCTTTTGGATCCTTCTTCTTGGGGTATGTACGCGTTTAATGACAGGTTTTTGGTGGTTAAAGACCCTAAGGAACGGTATAATCAGCGGGTGAGGTCTCGTATCGGCGGTGTAAAGTTTGAGGGTTTTACGTTTATGCCGGATGCTCTGAAGATTGCTGGAGAGATTATTAAGCAGAGGAACGAGAATTTACGGTTGATCACAGTTATCAGTGATGGGTGGCCTTTTGGGTATGCTGGAATAGATGATGAACTGTCTAAGGTTTTAGATGTTCTGCAGAGGGCAAACATAGCTGTAATAGGGATTGGTGCGAAGACTCAGAGGATGCAACTTTACTTCAAAAACCACTGCACAGTTTATACTTTACGGGATCTAAAGAAGAAATTCTCTAATCTATACATGGAAGCAAGCAGAATTGCAGTAGAAACATAGAAGCCTGTTTAGCGCGCGCGAACTAACAGCCATAGAAAAGGTCGTGAAAAGCCATCAAGAAAGACTAATAACACTGCAAAAAACCCGAGAAGCACTGAAATAGCTGAATCAACTCGGAGACACGGAAGGCTTGAAATACCTCACCATAGAAAACAACGGCATCCCAATCCGCATACTCTTCAAACTATCCTAAATAACACATGAAAGCAAACACTACGAAATAGACGAGTAGAACGAGCTAAATGCTGGAAACACGCAGAAACCTAAGGATGTCATATCTGCTTGGTTATTGAGAAGTCAGCTGCGAAGTTAAATTTTTCTTCGGCTTCTGAGCCTTCTTTTGGTTTGAAAACTATTCTTTCCGGCACTCCATCACGTATATACGTTATGTATCGCACGTCTTTTCCTAAACCGTAACGCTCTAAATCCCCAATGGAATTTTTAACTTTCTCCAACCTGTCAATCTTCCCCCTCAACTCTTCAACTGCTTCAAAAAGAATCTCCGCCTCACCAAAATCATCAGCACAAAGCATCAAATCCTTAAACTGAACCCACTCCGATGAGGAACCAAACTTCTTCTCTCCCTTTTTGCCGCTCTTTCTGCTTCCCGTCTTCAACACCTTCTGCAACTCAGCAGCCTTCTTCACCCACTCCTGACCCTTCGAACCCTCCGGATTCCGCAAAAGAGTGCCCAACCACTCACTATAATCCTCCAACAACAATCCAAACTGACTTATTTCATCTTCTATACTTTCACGAATCTCCTTCAACGAATAAAACGTTCGAATCTCAGTCAAAAAACTATCCAAACCATACACCACCCTTCGCTAGCCTTCACGCCCTTCCACAGACTCCTCAACATCCCCAGTTTCTCCAGCGGACTTTCCATGTCCCTCTTTACCACCAACCACAGCTTTCGCAATGCTCTCCAGCTCCTTCTTCAATTTCCTAAAGAA
>JAUUWK010000004.1 GCA_030589055.1 Candidatus Bathyarchaeota archaeon
CGTTATGTCACCGACCATAGCAATGGTGACTCGTCCGTCTGTGAAGTTGTTGTCAGCTAAACTTGTTTCACCTGGGACTGCGGTTGCGTAGGCGCTTATGATGAAGTTGCCTTTGACGTAGCCTGTGGTGTTCCAGGGGAAGGTTAACGTGGTTGAGTCATTGCTGGCTAATGTGATGCTGGCAAAGGTGTTGATGACGGTTGTGTTGGCGTAAGTGGTTACGTTGAAGGATTCTGCATAGTCGCCTTGATTCTCTACAGTGACGCTGACATTCAAGGAGAGTCCCTCTCCAACTACGGTTTTAGAATGCGCGACCTCCGTTATGGTTAAGTTATGTGTTACAAGCGGATAATAGTCTTGATTGTTCCCGTTAAAAACGTATGGGGTGTCTCCTATTCCATCACTGCCAGTTTCGTTCTGATACGGTCCAGTGTAGAAGTCTGTTCCGTTGTAGTCGTTCCAGTGGTTGCCGCCACTAGGATAGCCCTGATCCCAAACATTTGCGCTGTCTCCCAGAACCGTCACCTGCTCCGCATAATACACGTTAAAGCTGTTACCGAAGAACTTGTTACCAGATGAATCATCCAAATAGACGCTGGGAGCCCAGTTCGACCAAACCGTGTTACCAGAAAACGTGTTGTTAAACGACGAGATAAACGCGATCAGGCCAACATTCACAAAAACACTGCCAAAAAAACTGTTAGCTATCATATTGTTGGATGATTCACTGAGGCATAAACCAATGCCCTCGTCTATGCCACCCACACCGACTTCTGAGAGATTGCAGCAATTAGCACCATCAAGCCGGATTCCAGAGTACGGAAACCCCCATCCTCCAGCCGGTCCTACTCCTACTCTATTGATGGAGACGTTATCTGCCAGTATGTGGAGACCGCCTGTCATAAATCCAATGATAGACGCACTGTCTGCCACTACGACAAAACGAAAAATAGGTGCGTAATAACCCGGGTTAATCAGCGTGACGGATTTGTTTACAACGACGGATTCAAGAGGATCGGGAAGCCAAATGTCCCAGCCCACTTTTATAGTGTCTCCATCGTTTGCAGCGTTTATAGCTTTTTGAAATGTAGGATAATCATCTGGAACAATGATTGTTGTAGGCTCTGATTCCACTGGTTGAACGTTAAACCGTAACGTTAGCATGGACAGTAACAACACTAGAAACATTATCCGGTAGATGAGTCTCTCCAACATATCACATCATAATAATAAGTATTCGCAATTCCTATATACTTATAGTGGACTGCAGGGTTTAAACGCTTTATGAAAGATTGTTACTTCACATATTGGTGTCCATCGTGAGGTAGAGTGACCGGACATAGCAAGATAGAAGTCAAGAGTAGGATTTGGTGTTCTCATATCGGAGCCACGACCATGTCTGTGTTTAGGTAATGCGTTGTGACAGTACACTGAAAAAAAAGAGGAAGTTTGGTTTTGGCTTGCGGTGATCACGGTCTCTGTTACGCGCCCCAGCTTGGAGAGAAGCACCTAAAAAACAGAAAAAAGGGAGTTGCGGGATACATGGCCACTAGACGTAGGTTTGGTTCAATTGAATTGTTTCGTGCTGCTGATCTACCTTAACTCGGTCTGTTTGGAAATGCAGGAGTTGTGGATATCGTGGAGCGTTAATCCTTGAAGATGGTAAACTAGCAGAAAAACTCAGAAAAGATTATCAAAAAGGATCCATTATCTGCCAATCCTACTTGTATCTTGCCCGTCTTCTCTTTCTTTTTCTTTTGAGCTTTCTTTGTTTCTTCTTTTTCCACTTTGCGCGAATATTTTGCACGCCCCAGAGTTCTCGTTCCTACTCTATTGTTGCATGTCTCCGCTTTAAATCCTCCTCAGTTCGTCCTAATCTATGCATCAACTCCACAATCAAACCATCCAAAAAGACCATGCAATTGTTCTCGAAAATGCTTCCAAGAGGAGTTAGAGGTTCACTTTCGCCGACAAGCTGTCTAGCTAGATAATCTTCTTCTCTAGGCCAACCCATCTTCGTCCTCCCTTTAAGGGTTACAACGTGATTGACTATTTTCCCTAGAGGTGACTTTGGGAAGCTGGTTATGGCAACTACTGTTGTGCCGATTTCTTTGGCAGCAGTGCTTGCCGTTAGAACCATTCTTGTGGCTCCTGTGCCGGAAATGGCGATTAGCAAGTCTTCTTTTTCTGCAGCTGGTGTTATGGTTTCGCCTAAGAAATAGACGTTAAAGCCTAGATTCATCAAACGTAGGGCGAAGGCTCTGCCGACGAATCCGCTTCGTCCCATGCCTACAATAAAGATTTTCTTATCCTTAGCCTTGAGTAGGAGCGCGATAAGTTGTTGAACTTCTTTTATGTTAAGTTCTTGGATGGAGTGCTTTATGCCGGAAATAATCTCCTGAGCCACCGCGTCCAACCATTCCAACTTCTTTCAAGCTCCGAAAAACCCATACATAAACGCCCATATTAAAAATATTGCGGTTCAAAAAACCTCCCTAAAATATCGTTCATAGATGGGATTCCGAGGAATAGGCGAACGTAAATCGCGAGTGCCAAGATTCCAACGGTTATGACTATCAAAACGAGGTCGCCTCTATGCATTTTGAGCACGTATAGGTTTGTGCGGCTTTCGGTTGCTCCCCATGCACGGGACTCCATAGCTTCAGCTAATTCTAGGCTTCTGCGAATTGCGCTCACAATTAAGGGTATAAGGATTGGGATGTAATTTCTGATTCGTTTCAAAAAATTTCCACGTTCAAGCTCCAAGCCTCTTGCCTTCTGAGCATCCATAATTGTTTGGGCTTCTTCGGCTAGAACAGGTACAAATCGCACTGCGGTTGTGAAGGCGAAACAGAATTCGTAAGGTATGTGAGTTTGTTCTAAGGCTAAGCCTAAATGGTCTGGAGAAGTTGTGAGGAAGAAGACGGAGAAGGATTCAACGAGGACTATGAAGCGTAGAGTCATGGCTACTGCGTGTTCTAGGTTAAAGGCCGTGACTATGTAGCCTGCGCTGATGAATGAGAAGATGAAGTTTGTTAGGAAAATCACTGCGGCTAGAAATGTTGCTCCTCGCATGGAGCGAAGCCATTCACGTTTGACACCAGCCAAGATGACGAAAGGAACTTGCATCAAAAAGAGTATCATTAACGGTATTAGTTCTAAGAAGATTATTGCCGTTGTGAAAATTGCGCAGACATAAATGAATTTTATTCTTGGGTCGAGGTTGTGGATTGGCGAGTAGACCCTTCGAAATTTCAATCCATCAAAAACGCTCATTTTACTTTTCTCTCCAAAAAATTGAGCAGTTCTTCTCGTGCCTCATAGATGTCGATGACTTCTTTGGGGAGTCCAAAATCAGATAATCGTAGAAAGATTTGGGTTATTTGTGGTGGTACGATTGATGCTTGAATTAAGATTTCAGGGTTTGTAAGTACTTTTCGCGCTTCACCGTCAGCTGTTATCTTTCCTTGCCTCATTAACAGTACTCTTGGGTTGCACTCAGCTACGAATTCCACATCGTGTGTGACGATGATTATGGTTTTTCTTTGAGTTTTCATTTGGAGGATGAATTGAAGAAGTTTTTCTTTTTGTCGGTGGTCTTGTCCTATAGTTGGTTCATCTAATATCAGTATTTTTGGGTTCCATGCCAAAACTGAAGCTAAGGCTACACGTTTTCTTTCTCCGCCGCTGAGCATAAAGGGCGAGGTTTTTCTGTACTGTGCCAAGTCTAAAAGCTTTAGAGCCCATGTCACTCGACTTTTTATTGTTTTTTCTTTAAACCCAAAATTCTTCAGCCCGAAGGCTATTTCTTGTTCTACTGTTTCGCTGAAAAGCTGGCTGTCTGGGTTTTGGAAGACAAATCCGACTTTTCTGGCTAGTTTTGCGACGCTAACCTTTGTTGTGTCAACTCCGTCAATGAGTACGGTTCCTCTTGTGGCCTTCAGCAATCCGTTGAAGTGTTTAACCAAGGTTGTTTTTCCAGCGCCGTTTTCTCCCATTATAGCTACAAAGTCGCCGTTTTTGATCTTTAAGGATGCACCTTTTAGTGCCTCTACACCGTTTGGATATGTGAAGTAAACGTTTTCAACTTCGATCATTAGCTTTTGAGAACCTCCCTTAGCATGGTTGCCATTTCATCTGAACTCAACGGGATGGTGTTGCTGAGGCTTACTCTGTCTTTCTGGAGTATCTGGTAGAGGCGTGTTGGCTTTGGAATTCCAACTCCAATCAGGCGTGCTTCTTCCGAGCTTAGAATCTTACGGGGTTCTCCATCGAGAACAATTCTTCCATCGTCCATTATAACTATGTGATTTGCATATTTTGCAGTTAAGTCAAGTCTATGTTCAACAAGAACTACGGTGACTCCGAGTTTTCTGTTTAAATCATAAATGACTTCAAATATTCTCTTTGCACCCAAAGGGTCAAGGAAGGATGTTGGCTCGTCTAGGACTATTACTTCTGGCTGCATAGCTAAAACTGATGCGATTGCTACACGTTGTTGTTGTCCGCCTGAAAGTTCATGGGGCGCCCTTTCTCTTAAATCATATATGCCTGTAAGGTTAAGCGCTGAGTCTACTCTCTTGCGCATTTCTTCTCTTGGGACTCCGAGGTTTTCAAGTCCGAAGGCTACGTCTTTCTCTACGGAAAGGGCGAAAAGTTGGTTTTCTGGGTTTTGGAAAACAAGTCCTACGTGTTTTGCCATTTCATAGATTTGGTGTTCAGCAACTTTAAGCCCGATTACTGTTACTTCGCCTTCTAGTTCGCCTTGGTAGAAATTTGGGATTAACGCGTTAAAGCATCGGCAAAGGGTTGTTTTTCCGCATCCGCTTGGGCCTGTGATTAGGACAAATTCGCCTTTCTCGATTTTTATGGAAACGTCTTTAATTGAGGGTTTTGTTCCACCGGGATAAGTGTATGTGAGGTTCTTTGTTTCGATTATTGACATGCTTGTGGTGCCTGCCTATTTGTAAGCGGGTCTGTTTTCTCATTTAAGAGTAGCTACTTGATTATTGGTTAATTTTCCCTTTAAAAGCCCTAAGCAATGTTCAAGTCCGGTTTCAATGTTTCCTGCCCCGTTGACTCCGGCGGCTGTAGAGTGCCCACCGCCCATACCGTGCAGATATTCTCCTAATGGTTTGGCTATATCCTTGCCAAGGTGGATGCATGTTTTTTTGTGGAATTCGCGGGTTGAACGTAAACTGATTTCTAGGCTTCCATCTTTCTGTCCAGCCACAACTGCGATGTGAGCGCCTAATTCGATTATTGCTCTTGCTGCTGAGGCTTGATAAGCGCTGACATGTGAAAACGCGAGTATCCAATTGTTGATTCTGACGAGTTTGGTTCTTTCGGAGGCTTTTAGTCTTGCGACGCGTTCTGAAAATTCCATGGGTAAAGAAAGCAGAGACAACGTCTCTTGCGCGTTTACGCCAGCTTCACTCAGTTCTGCAACTGTCTTTAGCGTGGATGAGTTGGCTATGATGAAGTGGCGTGTGTCGAAGGCTATGCCTAGAAAAAGTGCTTTTGCCTCGTTTTCGCTGGGTTTAACGTCTGTCTGCTTGTAGAAGTCGTAGACCACTTCGCATGTTGATGAGGCTTCTTCGTTTGTTATGGATAGTTTTGCCATTTGCTGTGTTTCTGGGTGTGGTGCATGATGGTCGATGACTATGATTGGTGCTTTTGAGTTTTTCACTTTTTCAGCTAACTTGTTTAGTTGTTGGATTGTGTTAGTATCTAACAGTATTATGGCATCAGAGTTTTCCACGTTAGGTTGTGTTTCCACTTCTATGGGCAAATGCTTGAGGAGATGTTTTGAAAGTCGGCTCATTCCGTGGGCTAGTCCGATCTCTACTTCGAGATTGGGTTTGAAATGTTTTAATAGGCTTTTGAAGGCGTAGGCTGAACAGATAGCGTCGGGGTCAGCGTTGTGGTGACATAGCAAAACGACAAGTTCGGCATCTGTTTCATCTAGGATTTTGGTTATTTCTTGGAATGACATGCTAGTTCCTTTAAGTAGTTTTCAGCTGAGTTGAAGGCTTTTTTTACTGTTTCGTCGGCAAGTTTTTGCACATTGAAGTTTTTCATTAGTGGTGATAGGGAAATGTCAACGTCAACGGTGAGCTTCACAGGTTTTGCTCCTTCTGTTTCCACACTTATATTCAATGTTTCTATTCTTTTTGAGGAAACTTTGGCTAGGATATATTCTCTAGCGGTTTTCTCCACAATTGAGCAGAGGTTTTCAATTTGTTCACTGTCCAGCTCTGGTAAGCCTAGTTCTTCCACCGTTTTTCCACCACATGATTTTGGGGTTAGGACGGTGTAACAGGGCTTAGGTCTTTTTGGAGTTTTATCTGCAAGTTTTTTAGTTGTCCTCGTAAGCGTTCTTCTTGTTTTCCGAGAACTTGGGCTCGCATGTTAAGTAGCTCTTTTCGTTCGTTTAGGTCAGTGGTTACTTTTGTTTTTTCGTCTTTTACTAGAAGCGAGCCTATTGCTTTGTATATGACTGCGTCGTCTGCCAGTTTTTTTAGTTCGCTTTGAGCTTGTTCTATTTCTGTTAGTTCAAGTTCCACTTGCTGTTTCTGTGCTAAAACTGTTTGAAGAGTCTGCTGTAACTGTTGAAGTCTAAGTAAACGTTCCTGAATGTTGGGTGGAAGTTTCGAAATTTCATCACTCACTTTAAATTACCTTCATCTGCACAGCAATACATCACAGCAATTAATTAAACATTTTCTCCAACATTAATAATTGTCAGTGTGTGAAGGTTATTGGAAAACAGATCATATATGGAGCCGAATATCGATGATACACGAAATCTATAGGGGCCATCGCTTTTTGGCTTGCGCGACAATTCCGCAAGCATTTACATCAAAACCAGAAAAAATCCACATCAACTTAGGCAACAAGTTCAAGAGATTCTACTATCATGAATGAACGCGCGCTTTAGGTGAAAACTAAATGTTGTCTTTTAGGAAAATGGAACGCGACGACGTTAAACAAGCATCAAAACTAACTAAAGAGATCATGCTTGATTCTTGGGAAAAATGCGAAAAAAATTATTATCCAAAAAAGGCGTTAGACTTCGACATATCAGTACACTCGGCGAAATACTATCGAGATTCTCCAAAAGTGGAAACAGACTTCCTTTGTTGCTGAAGAAAACGATTAAATTGTTGGAATAGCCAATGGAGGACTTGTGGGCGAGTCTGGTTTAGCAAGACTAGGTTGGATAGGTGTTCACCTAACTTGCGAAAAGAACGGCATAGGAAAAGCACTACTGGAAAAAGTGATCGAACATTGCAGAGCAGAAAGCTGCTACAAAGTCACACTTTACACTTTGCCGTTTTTGATCCCAGCAATAAACCTCTACCTAAAATATGGATTCGTCCTGGAAGCCTATTTACTTAAAGAATGGTGGAACGTAGACTTCATGAAAATGAGCAGATGGCCGTAACCTTTAAACCGCTTTAGGAGGCGTTTACTGCTGGGGCTGAGGATTTCTCCCCGCAACTTTCTTTTTCATTGTTTCTGCGCAACCGAAGTGGCTTATTGAGTTTTGCACCAGGATTCATCATAAGACTTGATGGACACTGTTTCCTCCAAGACTGTGGTAGTACAGGGATTCTTCAGCAATGTGTTATTGAAAACTAAAAAATAATAAGAAGTAAAGTCTACTATAAATCCCAATTTAGTAATCATGTGATTGTCATGGCATTCGGGAATAGACGATTATCGTCTTTTGCGAGGAAACTATTGTCTGCGATAGGTATTTTAATATTTTTCACTGTTCTCTCATTGTATCCTAACTTTAGTTACTTTGGAGAAGCCAACATCCGTGTTGAAGATGGTGATAGACTTGGGTTTTTGTGGGTTCGAGCATTCTGCAACATTACTTATAACCCTTTTATCTATACCTTTTCATGGCTAACTGGGAACGGTTACTATTCAGGAAGCTTTCTCTTCATTAGCAAACCCACTTACTATTTTTCAGGAACGGCTCCAAGAATTAAACATCGCACTCCTGAAGACCTTCAACAAGAAGCTATCGAATACGCTGTATACAGAGAACGTACCATCAATATCCTGTTCAATTTCATACTCTTTCTAGTGATCGGTCTAGTAGGTATACAAGATTTATACCTTAGCATAATTGTGGGGGCAACCAGCTTTTCCCTTGGAGGCTTAACAGGAGCACTTGCAGTTTTCCTTCCCACATTAGCTATTATGGCATATATAAAGCTACGATCAGGAGAAGGAGTCTTAGTAAGAACTTGGAACCTCCTTGTAGAAAAATACGAAGAACCCAGAGAACTAGACAAATTCTAACAAATGAATATTAACAGAAAGATGTTATGAAAACTAGAAGCAGATTTTACGTTGGATCTCTAACACGTCTAAACATCCCTCTTCCAAGTCCTTATCACTGTAGGCTAAAGTAGTTCATCGTGAACATGCTAGCTGAAAATCGCCTTCCTAACGAGCGAACACTCGCTTTTGAGTCCAAACCCACGCTTCACGAAAAAGCCCCAACTGAATGCACACTTCATTTTCTTGACATTGTTTCTTGAGATCACTAAACGAGACATCCAAAACACCGGGGTTTACGTTAACACTGAAAAAGCACTGTTCACCGCTTGAAGTAGGCTTTGAATATGTGACCAGCGACTACCGTGATGGAGGTAAAATCTTCAGAAAGCGAAAGTGAAACATTGAACTACAAGCAGGAAATTATAGGAAAAGGTTTTTAGTTTAGTTGTTATATGGAAGGTCTGCAAGTGAGTTTGGAGTATATAGTGAGGTAGATATTTAATGTCTGTGTTTGCGGCGCCAGGAGCGTATGACCGTGCCATAACCGTTTTCTCGCCGGATGGTCGGTTGTTTCAAGTTGAATATGCAATGGAATTAGTTAATCGTGGAGCAACAATTTTAGGGATGCAATGCCATGAAGGAGTGGTTTTAGGGGCAGAAGAGACGGTTGATCCCCTTGAGGAAGCGGAATCTTCTTGGAAAATTTTCAAACTTGACAATCACATAGGAGCAGCCATAGTGGGTTTAAGCTCAGACGCGAGAGTTCTAATAGATCAGGCACGAATATACGCCCAAAGTAACAAGTTAACATATGATGAGGCAATAGACGTAGAAGTAGTGACGAAAAGGATATGCGACATAAAACAGCTTTACACACAGCATGCTGGCGTAAGACCCTTCGGGATTTCAATGATTTTCGGTGGAGTGGACAAAACCGGAAATCATGTGTTTGGCACGCATCCAAGCGGAACATATAGAGGCTATAAGGCTAGAGCAGAAGGCGCAGGAAGAGAAACTGTGATCAAAATATTCAAAGAGGAATACCGTGGAGAAATGAACCTTGAAGACACTACAAAACTTGCAGTGAAATGCTTGGTGAAAGCTCTAGAAGCCAGACAGCTGCCACCTAGAATAAAAATATCGATTATTCCCTCAACAACCAAAAAAATGGAAATGCTAAGCGACAAAAAAATCGCAGAATATATGAAGGATCTGGGCTTAGGCAAGTGAAGTAGGGATGGGTGAAAAATACACAATTGCCCGTTTCGCAAAGGATAATGAGCACTTCGAGGTTCTCGTAAAACCCGAAAAAGCGCTGCAATATCGCATGGGAAAAACGTTAGCAATAACAGAAGTGTTAGCCACTGAAACCATATTTTCAGACGCCAACAAAGGCACAAAAGTCTCAGAGGAAGCCCTACGCAAAGCCTTTGAAACAACAGACCCCCTCAAGGTGGCGGAAACAATCCTGAAAAAGGGAACAATACAGCTGACAACTGAACAACGTAGAAAAATGATCGAGGACAAAAGAAAGCAAATAATAGCCTTCATATCAAGACAATGCATCGACCCGAGAACAAACCTTCCACATCCACCATTACGCGTGGAACAAGCCATGGAACAAATCCACTATTCAATAGACTCCTTCAAACCAGTGGAAGGACAAGCGAAGGAAGTAATCAAACTGTTGCGGAGTATTCTACCATTAAAAATAGAGCAAGTATCCGTTGGAGTTCACATACCAGCAGAATGCGCAGCCAGAGCCTACGGAACCGTAAAGGGATTTGGAACAATAAAACGTGAAGAATGGCGAGGAGACGGTTCATGGTATGGAGTTATAGAGATGTCAGCAGGCTTGTACGGCCCATTCCTGGAAAAAATCGGAGAAATAACTAAAGGAAGAGCAGAAGCGAAAATGCTCTCCTAAAACGGTTTTATTACGAGTTATGGATGTGTAAGTCATGCCAACCTTTTTTGAAAGAAAGCAAATTGTGACACCTGGAGATTTGCTTGCGGAAGGAACGTACGTCGCAGGCGAAAACACATACAAGGAAGAAAACAAAATTTATGCTTCAAAGCTAGGGCTTGTGGAATACCAAGATAAAAAGGTAAATGTTGTTGCTCTGAGAGCTTTTTACATCCCAAGACTTGGCGACACCGTCATAGGAACCATTGTGGACGTAGGTTTCAACGGGTGGACGGTGGACATAAACTCCCCATATCTGGCTATTCTAAGGGCATCAGACGTCTTGGGCAGACCGTTCAGACCTCAGCAAAACGACTTATCTGAAGTTCTTGATGTCGGAGACTTAGTAATCGCGAAGATCATAGCTTATGACAGAGCACACGACCCACAGCTAACGGTAGGTGAACCTGGACTTGGAAAAATAACCCGTGGACAAGTTGCAAAAATAACTCCCACGAAGATTCCCCGCGTGATTGGTAGAAAAGGTTCAATGGTGTCAATGATAAAAGAGAAAACAGGTTGTCACATAATCCTGGGAAACAATGGAGTTATATTAATTACTGGCAAAAACGTGGAAGATGAACAATTGGCAGTAATGGCTATTTATAAAATTGAGGCTGAATCCCATACTAGTGGTTTGACGGACCGCATAGCCCAGATGATTGAAAAGAAAATGCAAAAGGAGGAATTGAAGAATGAGTCAGAAACTTGAAAAGTTAATAGATAAAAAAGGTTTAAGATTAGATGGAAGAAAACCGGAAGAATTGAGACAGATAAAAATTGAAGTAGGCATTATATTGAATGCCGACTGTTCAGCATACATCCAGCAGGCGAAAAACAAAATTCTAGCTGGTGTGTATGGTCCGAGAGAGTTGCATCCGAAACATTTGGCGCGTCCAGATCGAACCGTTCTGAGATGTCGTTATCATATGGCACCTTTCTCTGTTCAGGAACGTAAGTCACCGGCACCGTCGAGAAGGGATATAGAGCTTTCAAAAGTTATGAGGGAAGCTCTTGAACCATCGATTTTCCTTGAATATTATCCGCGGACGGGCATAGATGTTTTCGTTGAGGTTCTGCAGGCTGATGGAGGAACAAGGTGTGCAAGCATTACGGCAGCGTCACTAGCCTTGGCAGATGCTGGTATTCCGATGCGAGATTTGGTGGTTGCTTGTGCAGCTGGAAAAATAGACAACACTGTAGTGTTAGATTTGATGGACACTGAAGACAAGAAAGGATCTGCAGATGTTCCTGTAGCTTTAATGCCGAATTTTAACGCAATAACATTGCTCCAAATGGATGGAATTTTGACGCATGAAGAGTTCGAAAAGGCTGTAAACCTAGCCCTTGACGGATGTAAAAGAATCTACGTAATGCAAAAGGAAGCATTAAAAGCCAAGTATGAGAGCGTTAAGGAGGTTGAAGAATAATGTCATCGGTAATTGTTCGTATAAAGCAGAAACAGATTGCAGAATTAATCGCAAAGGAAAAAAGAGTGGATGGCAGAGGTCTATCAGACTATCGTGAGATAAAAGTTGAACAAGGAATAATTGAACGTGCTGAAGGTTCGGCAAGGGTTCTTCTAGGAAAGACAGAGGTTATGGCTGGAACAAAGATTGGTATCGGTAGACCATTTTCAGACACGCCTGATGCAGGCGTCTTAACGGTAAACGCTGAGTTTGTCCCGTTAGCATCGCCGACCTTTGAGCCTGGACCGCCAAAAGAAAACGCAATAGAGCTGGCGAGAGTTGTTGACAGAGGAATAAGAGAATCAGAAGCCATTGACTTCAAGAAGTTATGCATTAAACCCGGTGAGAAGGTATTTGTCGTTTTTGTGGATGTTTACGTGCTTAACCATGGTGGAAACCTAATAGATGCTTCTGCATTGGCTGCTCTTGCTGCTTTGCTTAATACGAAGATGCTTAACTACGAGATAGAAGAGGATGAAGTGAAGATAAAACCGGGTTACACTCCTTTGGTAGTGAGGAAGCATCCGATCGCTGTTACTATTGCGAAGATAAATGACAAGCTTATTGTTGATCCATCGCTTGAAGAAGAACAGATGATGGATACTAGACTGACTATGACAACTGATGAGGATGGCAATATATGTGCGATACAGAAGGGAGGGAGTGGAACCTTTACACAGAAGCAAGTATTAGAAGCCGCAAAAATTGCAAGAGAGAAAGCTGTGGAGATCCGTAAGAAACTAAAGTGGTGATCATGGGAAAGAGAACAAAAAAGGTGGGACCCACACGTGGATTGGGACCTCGCTACGGATCCACCGTTAGGAAACGCTACATCAAAGCACTTAGGGAAATGAAGAAACCGCAAAAGTGCCCTCAGTGTGGGTTTATGCGAGTTAAGAGAGTAAGCGTTGGCGTTTGGAAATGCAAGAAATGTGGGTTCACATTTACTGGGGGAGCCTACACTCCGACCACAAAACTTGGAATAGTAGCAAAACGTCTAGCCAAGAGAACAGTTGCAGAAGAAGCATCAACAACCATGGGAGAAATCAAGTAACAGCGTTTTCTAACCCCTCAGTGATTAAGGCGTTGGTTAAAGAATCACCTATATTACTGACTACATCGCGGAGACCCAAGAAAAACACAAGGACTTTCTGTAGAGACCTTTCAAGCATTTTTCCGAATGTTAAGCGAATAAACCGTGGCAAACTAAGCCTTGAAGAAGTAGCTGAGAAAGCATTAGAACTTGATGCGGAGAAGGTGATGATCGTTGGCAGATGGAAGGAAGGCCCAGGAAAAATATGGTTGTTTAGGATAAGCGAGAAAGGATTGGATGCTGTTCCACCATTAATCTACGTAAAAGCTGTGAAGTTACGTCGGGATTTTGGAGAGAATATGCCCAGGGGAAGGAGAATGAAGTCCGTTGCAATTACGCGTTCGCAGAAAACTCTCTATGCGATTAAAAGGCTTGAAAAGGCCTTATCAGAATTTTTTAACGTTCCAATCCTTTCGCTCAAGGAAATTCGCAATAAAGAATTCGATGCTGCAATGTGGATTTTAGCAGATTCTTCAAATCGCATAATTATCACGTTTAAGCTTATCCCAGAGCTTGTTAAGGTTGGTCCGCAGATTGAAATATCACATTTGGTTTGGGAGCTAACACGTTGAAGGCCAACGCTCTTGTGCGCTTGAGATTTCCTTCAAAGAGGCATCTAGAGATTATTTCTGAGGCCTTGGAACCTGAAGTTAGGAAGTCTCCGACGATGCGTTCTCGAGCGATCTTGGAGAAAGAAAACGACATGCTGATTTTGAAGATTGAAGCTACTGATACTGTTGCTTTGCGCGCAACAGCAAACGCCTATTTAAGATGGATTTCCACTGTTTATGACTGCTTACTTATGCTTTCGAAAGAATAATAACCCATCCTTTGCGCGCGCTAATGAAATGCTGTCACTTTATTAGTAAATTAATATGTGGCAAAACCCTAAACTAGTTCTAGGAGGTTTCTAAATGAGCTTATCACCGTCTGAGCTGGAACGATATGGAAGGCAAATACAGATTTCTGGTTGGGGAATGGAGGGACAGGAAAAACTGAAGGCCGCCAAAGTCGCTGTGATAGGCATAGGCGGATTAGGATGCCCAACATCGATATACCTTACCGCCGTCGGCGTGGGAAAAATAACTCTCGTAGACAATGAAAAATTCGAACTGAACAATCTAAACCGGCAGATCCTTTGCTTGCAAAGAGACATTGGAAAATCTAAGGCAAAAGTTGCCAAAGAAAAACTGGAGGCATTAAATTCTGAAATAGAAGTAGAGGCAGTTGTTGCTGAAATTACCAGAGACAACGTACATAATTTGATAGGGGATGTTGACGTAATTGTCGATGGACAAGACAATTGGAAAACAAGATTTATAATGAACGAGTATTGCGTGACACGTGGCATACCATTCGTTCACGCTGGCGTCTCTGCAATGCACGGACAAATGACCACAATAGTGCCTGGTAAAGGACCTTGCCTGCGATGCATATTTCTAAAGGCCCCGCCAGAGGTTGAGGAGATCCCAGTGTTAGGTGCCCCCCCAGCCTTATTTGCTTCATTACAGGTAATGGAGGTCATTAAACTTGTTACTGGGATAGGTAGGCTGCTTGTTGGACGGATGCTGTTTGCAAGCGGAGAAGAAATGGCTTTCGAAACCGTCGAAGTCAAAAGAAACATTAGATGCCCTGTCTGCGGTGGCTTATAGAAAGAAGAGCAGAGTCATCTGCTTACGGTCATCTAAAAACCGCATACAACAGAGACAAAAGTTTATATTTCAGTGCATTTTTGCTTATTCAGAATTAATATTCTAGTTTAATGGAGATGATTGTATGGCTTACCTAACAACAACCGCGTCAGGACAACCAGTTTTAATCCTTAAAGAAGGCACAACGAGAAGCAGAGGAAGAGAAGCTCAAAGAAACAACATAATGGCAGCCCGCGTAATAGGCGAAGTTTTAAAGACTACACTTGGACCCCGCGGCATGGACAAAATGCTCGTAGACAGCCTAGGAGACATAACAATAACCAACGATGGAGCAGCAATTCTAGACGAAATAGAAGTGGAACACCCAGCGGGCAAAATGATGGTTGAGATTGCGAAAACCCAAGACGACATGGTGGGTGACGGAACAACAACAGCTGTAGTCTTAGCGGGAGAACTCCTGAAAAAAGCTGAAGAACTCCTAGACCAAAACATACACCCAACAGTAATAGTTAGCGGCTACCGAAAAGCAGTACAAAAAGTAGTGGAGACCACAAATAGCATTGCAATACCAGTAAACATAGAAGACCGCGAAACACTGAGGAAGGTTGCGTTAACATCCATGGGAAGCAAAGCCGTAGGTCCAGCAAAAGAACACTTGGCAGAGATAGCAATAGACGCTGTAAAACAGATTGTTGAGCGACGCGGAGAAAGAAGAGTAGCAGACATAGACAACATACAAATCATAAAGAAGGAAGGAAAAAGCCTACTCGAATCCCAACTTATCCAAGGCTTAATAATAGACAAAGAAGCTGTCCACTCTGGCATGCCCAAAAAGATAGAAAATGCCAAAATAGCCCTACTTGACTGCGCACTAGAAATCGAAAAAACAGAAATCAGCGCTGAAATAAGAATACGCGACCCAACACAGATTAAAGCTTTTCTAGACCAAGAAAACCGAATGTTGAAAGAGATGGTCGAAAAAATCAAGACTGCAGGGGCAAGTGTCCTCTTCTGCCAAAAAGGCATAGACGACATGGTACAGCACTTCCTAGCAAAACAGGGGATACTCGCAGCAAGAAGAGTGAAACAATCGGACATGGAAAAACTTGCAAGGGCAACAGGAGGAAGATTAGTCACAGATTTAGCTGACTTGAAGACTGAAGACTTGGGAATGGCAGGTATAGTTGAAGAACGCAAATTAGGCGAAGACAAAATGATTTTCGTCGAGAAATGCAAAGACCCCCGCTCAGTCGCCATTCTTATCCGGGCTGGACTAGAAAGAATGGTGGACGAAGCAGAAAGAGCAATGCATGACGCCCTGTCTGTAGTCTCAGATGTAATAGAAACTAACAAGATAGTTCCAGGCGGTGGTGCAGTAGAAGTTGAAATAGCTAAAGAAGTGCGAAGATACGCCACGAAAGTTGGAGGAAGAGAACAACTGGCAATAGAAGCATTTGCCGACGCTGTTGAAATCGTGCCAAAAACCCTAGCTGAAAACGCTGGACTGGAATCAATAGACATAATCGTTGAATTGAGGGCTGCTCACGAAAAAACAGACGGCCAATCTATGGGTATAAACGTCTTCACAGGCAAAGTTGAGAACATGCTTGAAAACGGAGTAATTGAGCCATTAGTAGTTAAAGAACAAGCAGTAAAATCAGCCGCAGAATCAGCATCAATGATTCTACGCATAGACGACGTAATAGCCTCAACAAAACCAAGAGAACCCGGGAAACCGCCAAGCGGACCTGAAAGCGAAGAATACTAACCCCCCCTCATTTTTTCTCTGTCGTACAAGACAATAGATTCAAAAAGGAGCCACCCAGCACAATTTCACATTTCTTATTCTTGCGATAAAGCTTCGGTATACACAAGCATCAGTTTGTACCTAAATGCTCTTGTCCAGTGTAACGGTCATCATTGCGGTTGATGCCGTCAAGATGTAAAAGATGATGTAAACATTCTTGACGTGCAACTAGATTACATTCTTTTTTGCGGATATATTCTGACTTTGGAAATAAAAGCTTATATCGTATATGACTACACAATACTCAGGACGTTTAGAAATATGAACATCAACTCAAAAAACGAAGAAATCCGTTGGCAAGTCATAAAGGCTATGCTTAATGAATTCCCAACATTAAAAGAAAGGGTTAAGAAATATCTGAAATCAAATCAATGATCTAGTTACGTGTTCTTGTTTTTGATTGCCTAGAGAAATACTTGCTTCTTTTACCACAGTTTTAGCCTCTTTTGAGTAGGTGAGGTGGTGGGATTTTAACGTTGTTTTTCATGCTGTTGCTTCCATTTTTTAGTAATTCAGCTATTTGACGGTAACGTTGCAGAAAATCCAGGCCTTTCTCTGTTGCTTTGTAATTGTCTCTATCATTTTTCCTGATCTTTTTTAACAGATTAGTTTCTAGCGTAAATCGCAGGTAATCATTAAGCTGAGTGAAACTTAGGTTTGCCCTGTACATAATTTGTGTCTTTAGAGCTCCATCCCTAGCAATCTCTAGAATTTCCGCGATTATGTATAGCTTGTCTCTTCTTTTTGGAGGTGGGTTTGAACCCCATGAATTCATTTTTCTATATTCCTCTCTTAGAACTTTTTTCTATAATTTAGGTCGTTTGATGTCTTTTAAACGGTGTTTCACTTGCCTGACTATTACAAGAATGGAAATATTCTAGAAGAATCTTCTATTATGCTCCTAACAACGCGTAGAAAGACTTTAGTTTCTATGAGACGAGATAGTTAAAGAAGGCGATAAAACTGTTAATAGGCATAATTGCAGACACACATGACAATCTGCCACTAGTGGATAAAGCTGTAGAAAAACTGAACGAGAAAAATGTTGAGCTTGTACTCCACGCTGGAGACTATGTGGCACCCTTTGTAATCCCAAAACTTAAGGATCTAAAAGCAAAATTGATCGGTGTTTTCGGCAATAACGATGGCGACCGTGTTCTTCTAAGGAAAAGATTCAATGAATATGAAGGCTTGGAGATGCGTGGAAACTTCGCCGAAATATTCGCTGACGGGTCAAAAATCGCGTTGCTACACGGAGAAGAAGAAGAGCTTTTAATTGCTTTCGTCAACAGTGAAGGCTTTGACATTGTTGTTCATGGACACACACACAAAGCAGGAGTTTATCGAAAAGGCAAAACTCTAGTTGTGAACCCAGGTGAGATATGCGGATATCTGAGTGGCAAATCAACCATTGCTTTGCTTGACACGGATGAAAGGAAAGCGGAGATAATTCAACTTGAACCTTAGTTTGGCGAAAACTATGACTGTCTTCATTTTCCCTTTGCTTTGACGTTTGAGAGGGAAAACTGTCTTTTCTGGTCTTTGTCCTTATCTTCTGTTTTAGACATTGTGAAGGTTTTGTCTGAGAGTACACTTGGGCTTTCTTCTTGAAGCTCTCGCACGATTTATTTCATATCTCCAACTTCTCTAAACCCATTAAGGCAGTTCTAAACTCATCAATGTGATCTAAAACATATTTGATGAGTGGTTGGACCTCTTCTGAGGCTTGTATGCTTATTATAGGACCTTTTGTTTCGGAAGTCTTCTTCCACGTTATTAGTGCATCCATAAGCGGGGAGGGGTTATCCATAATGTCTCGCATTAAGAAAAGGAGGTCTGAACCGTCTGTTAAGGCTTTTCTTAGTTGTTCGAAGGCCAGTCGGAAATTTGGAGAGGGATCTTGAGAGTTCTAACACGGAATGGCCTTGAAAGTTGCTAGAGTTTAGGTGAAGTTATTGCAAAGCCCTTACCGTGAAAGCCTTCTCAGGTTTAAGAATCTACATGGTCTCTTCGCTTTTCACCGTTAAATCCTGTAGGTTGCTACTGTATTGCTCAGTTTTGTTCAGCAATTCTGATGGTGGAAGCTTTTCGAAAATTACTCCGCTGGCAACATCGCTTGCAATTTTCTGCAAAATCTCTTCAAATTCACTTGTCACTGAACTGAAGTCTTCTTTGATCAAAACCTTCACTACAGTATGAGCTAGTTGTTTATTGCTTATTCGCATGCTCCCATGCTTTTATGAGGCTTTGCACAGCCTTAGTCTTGGGCGAAGACTCGTTAAGCATGTATAAACGGATTCTGCCAAACACCTTATGTTTAACCATGCTTTCATCTTCCAAAACAGACAGATGTTTATCCGTGGTTTTGTAATTTACACGAAGCCTGCGGGCAATCTCAGAAACGTTGAGTTCACCAACTTGCATCAGAATCTTTAAAATTTTCATCCTAAGCCTTGAGGAGAAAACATCCTCTATATTCATGATTTTCACGACTCTTCCTTTTGCAGAAGAACGCTTAATTCTTTCTCTAATTCGTAAGCTGGAATCCTAGGTAGAGAGATAAGTGTTGATCTTCCACGCGAACCAGCCGCTGACACCTCGGTTTTCACTATACCAAGGGCTGAAAGCGCACGCAAGTACTTCCAAAGTTGTGTGTGGCTGTACGGTTGGACATCAAATCCTTCGCAGAGAACAGCGTAAGCTTGTTCAACCTCGGTCAAAGAAACATAAGCCTTCTCACTTTCCTTAAAAAGTCTGGCCACACCGAGCAAAAACAGTTTTTCATGCAGCCTTAATAAGGCTAAATCACTTTTGCGCATAACAGCGTATATGCTTGAAGCAGCTTTTCGGACGCACTCCGGTACAACTGTATCCAAATCTTCGGCATCTGCGTACTTTCCAGCTCTCCAAAGCAGCTCGATGCCGAATCGAGCGTTTCCGTTCTCGGAAAAAGCAAGTTCAGCTGTTAGGCTTGCGGTATCTTCTGGCACCGTTAGAGACTTGAAGGCAAGGGAAACACGGTCGTTTAGGATGTCCATAAGCTGTTGTTTAGAGTATCCCTCTAGGTGAATTATGTTGGATTGCAAAGTGCTTCTTGCACTCGCATCTAACTTTTCAATCACTTTTAGGCTTCGTAAAATGCATATCAACGAAATTCTTTGAGGTTTGTTCAGCCTCATTTCTTGCAAACGAGTTAACTTATAAACAGCCTCAGAGCCTTCCCTCTCAACCAGACTTTCAAACTCGTCTAAAGTCAAGACTACATATGCTTTTTGGTCGTCCAAAACTTGTAGGAGAATTCCTAAAAGCTCTTCAGCGGAATAACCACGCCTCGGAAAGTTGGGATGAAAAATAGAAACTACATGATGCAGGATGAGGAAGAGGCTTCCCCGATATTCGCGGCAATTGACATGAATGGAACGAAGGTTTGTCCCCCGCTTGTTTGCTTCGCGGGTGATTTCTGCTCCGAAACGCTGAGAAAGCGCAGTTTTGCCTGTGCCAACGTCTCCAGTTATCATGATTCTTTGTGTCATCTTCTCAGGGGTTCGCAATAAGAAACTGAAAAACTCCATTAGCAACCGCAGTTCCCTGTCTCTGTGTGGAAGTCTATGAGGAACATAGTTTATGTCAAGTTTTGTTTCATCTTTGAATACGCTTCGGTAGGGCGTCACGTGCTAAACCTCAAGAGAAATTACGCGGGAGCTTCTTATTCCTTTTTCCTAACGCAACAGTAAGCTTTCAGAATGTTCAATGACTTTAAAAAATGATGTTTGACGAAAACAAAAAGCTAATGAACAAACATTGTTAACGTGGAGTTTCTCCAGCACACCTCTTTCCTGAGAATAGTCTGAATGCTTAACAATTGCGCATGTTTATGGTTCACTTCAAAACATCTATGAATTTCAAGAAAGAATTTAGAAGCCACATTCTTAAGCGGTCAGATACACGCCCTCTTTCTACAAATGTGCCCACCAAGACGGTTCTAAGTAGTGCTCCAATAATGTTAAAGAGCGTGAATAAAGTAAGCAGAAAGATGAAGAACGTTTCTCCATTATTAAAAATCTGAAAATTCAGAGTAAGATAGCGATCCCCATTCGTAGACGGCAGGCCAGCTTAATGTCCCAGTGGCTTCAATACCCTTTTCATTTGCAAGAAATATGCTAAATAATAACGGTATGAAACGCACATCCCATCATAGCATAAATGCAGAGACGGTTCATGATATATACTCAGGTGCAATGGGTGAGAAAGCCTTGACCATAGGAAATATCCATCGAATTCGCCGTAGTGAATTTCCGAGTTGTTAACGCAAGGCGTCTAAACGATCCGAATAGAAATAAGAGCCAGAAGAAATGAAACAAAGCAAGCAAAGGCAACTACCACCAACCAGTTTTTTCGCTAAACTTTTTTTCTCCGTAACCAAAACGAGAAAGTGAAACAAACAATTAGTGCGAATGTCAGTACATCTTCTTCCACAGCATAAAACAGGATGAAGCCCAACATAAATCTACGTTTTAGAACAGCCTTGACACGCGCTGGGCTATTCAGCGAAAACGCAAGTGACACTGAATGCTAATCCAGAAAACAAAAGACTAATAAACATATGTTGGGGACTTACCGCGAAATGATTCCGAAATATGTCTTTCTAACGAAGGGTGTTGGTAAACATAAGGAGTATCTGCAATCGTTTGAGTTAGCCTTGAGAAACGCAGACATACAACACTTCAATGCAGTAAATGTTTCGAGCATAATACCGCCAAGCTGCAAACTCATTTCAAGAGAGCAAGGGTTAAAGATGATAGAGCCTGGGGAAATAACTTTCGTTGTTCTAGCCAAAAACTCAACAAATGAGCCTCATAGGCTAATTGCATCATCAATAGGTGTGGCAATTCCATCAGGCAAAGATGATTACGGCTATCTTTCTGAGCACCACTCATTTGGACAAACAGATGAGGTGGCGGGAGACTACGCAGAAGACTTAGCTGCAACGATGCTGGCCACAACCACGGGACTTAAGTTTGACCCGGAAACAGCTTGGGACGAAAGAAAGCAATTGTTCAAAACCAGCGGACTAATCACAAAAACAACTAACATAACGCAGTCAGCAACAGGAGATAAAAACGGCTTATGGACAACCGTCATTGCAGCAGCTGTTTTTGTACTGTAAAATGACATGCTAAACATCTGTATCTCAAAGTTTTATTCCAAAACAATAATTAGCGACAGACGTTAACGCTAGATAGGTGAAAATCCTCTTGCTGGGAAAACTTCAGACTCCTGTGATAATTGTCAACTTTAAAACCTATTTGGAAGCAACAGATGAGAAAGCTGTTGAACTTGCAAAAAAAGCTGAAAAAGTAAGCCTTGAAACAAAAGTTTCAATAGGAGTAGCCCCCCAATTCACAGACATAGCAAATATAGCAAAGGCCGTTAGCATTCCAGTTTTTGCCCAGCATATAGACCCGATTCAACCGGGTAGTCATACCGGGCATTTGCTTGCGGAATCTGTGAAAGAAGCCGGGGCGATGGGAACACTAATCAACCATTCTGAAAGACAGCTTAAACTGTCAGATATCGACGCAATAATTAAAATAACATGCGAAAAAGGTCTGGTTTCGGTTGTGTGTGCGAACAACCCGGCGATAAGCGCATCTGTGGCAACCCTTAAACCAGAAATTATAGCTATCGAGCCTCCGGAGCTGATAGGAACGGGGATTTCAGTTTCAAAGGCTAAGCCTGAAGTTATAACAGACACTATTAAACTTGTTAGAGAAATCAACAAGAAAGTCATAATACTCTGCGGGGCCGGCATAAGCCGTGGAGAAGATGTTAAAGCTGCTCTGAGGCTTGGCACCCAAGGTGTATTGGTTGCAAGCGGCATCGTGAAGGCAAAAGATCCATATACAATTTTACGTGAATTTGCAGAAGCAATAAGAATTTAGGAGAATAGTCTTTGAAGGTTGAAGCTGAATGCGCAGGGTGCATAGTCAGCAGAGCCGTAGCAGAAGTCATGGAAGCTACAACAAATCCAGCCCTACGTTTCAGGGCTATGGTTGAAACTTTACGATTATTAAGTAGGGAGTTTAAGCCAACAGCAGTACCAGCGGACTTTGGCACAAAGAGAGACCGCTTGATAAAGAGGATTACGGGCAACAACGATCCATATAAAAGAATTAAAAGAACAAGCAACGAAAAAGCTTTGAAGCTTCTGCCCTACGCAAGAAAAATCGTTGAAGATGGATACACTCAACAGGACAGATTCAAACGAGCATGCCTATGCGCCATAGTTGGCAACATAATGGAATTTGACATTCCAGGCCATAAATTTACGTTTAGTAGTCTTAGAAAGCTTTTCAGGGAAGCTGGAAAAGACCTTGTAATAGATGATACTCACAAAATTTATGAATTGACTAAAAAAGCCAATGTAGTTCTTTACTTGACGGATAATGCTGGGGAAATCGTTTTTGACACGTTGCTTGTTGAACAACTGAAGAACATGGGTCTAACAGTGATAGTTGGTGTTAAAGGCGGACCCATAATTAACGACGCCACTTTGGAGGATGCAGAAGCCTCAGGCATGAGCAAGATTGCAGACAAAATTATAACAACTGGAACGGATGCTGTTGGGTTAGCCCTGAAGGAGTTCTCCAAAGAATTTCTGGATGCTTATGATTCTGTCGATCTGGTTTTTGCAAAGGGCATGGGTTATGCTGAAACCTTAACGGAATACAAGTTGAAAAAGCCCCACGCTCTACTATTTAGAACTAAATGCAATCCCGTGGCGGACTTTTTCCGCGTGCCACGAGGAAAGAATGTTGCACGGTTGATGCTGTAATGAGACCACCATCTACAAGTCTGGGAAAAGAAGCGCTTTCAAACTTTGATGATGCAATCGGAAAAGAGTGGATCATAAACAATGGTTTAGGCGGTTATGCATCTTCTACAGTTTTGGGCATAAACACTAGAAAATACCACGGGTTACTCGTTGCAGCTTTTCATCCACCCGGAGACCGACGAGTATGCCTAGTAAAATTGGATGAAGAAGTAAACATAGGGAATAACATTTACCCGCTCGGTGCCAACGAGTTCCAGAATGCGATTTTCCCGCAAGGATATATGTTTCTCAAAGAGTTTTCGGTCTCGCCCTTCCCAAAATACACATACACTGTTGAGGATGTTGAAGTTCAAAAAACAATTTTCATGCCTTATGAAAAGAATGCTGTTATAACCATTTACCAAGTTCTGAATAGAAGCGGTTCTAATGTTAGAATTCAGGTTTTTCCACTAATAAATTGGAGGCATTTTCACTCAGTTACGGACAGATGGAAAATCCCGTGGGAATTTGTTCAGAAACGAGAAGACAAAGGAGTAGACATAGGCTTCGGTGT
>JAUUWK010000022.1 GCA_030589055.1 Candidatus Bathyarchaeota archaeon
AATTTAGCTATCACGTCTCCACAGCCGCTTATCACGTAACGCCAAGGCGCATGCATTATAATGTTTGTGTCTGCAATGATTGCTATTGGGGCCTGAGCCATAACAGAATACGGTTTTTCAAATCCTTTTACGGAGGACAGGGAACTCGCAATTCCATCATGAGAGGCTATTGTTGGGACACTGATGAATGGAGTTTCTTGATGCGCCGAGCTTAACTTTGCAACATCTATTTTTGTCCCACCACCAACCCCAAAGACAACCTGAGGTTTCAAAGCCTCAATTTTATCCTCAACGGTTCGAGCATCCTTAATCGTAGCTGATTCAACAAGAAGCGTGTCAACTCTTACTCCCTCTTCTTCAAGAAGAGCCCTAACCTTTTTTCCAGCGATGTCACACGTCTTTGAACCAGCAACTATGAGAGCGGATTTCGTGAATCCAAGTCTTCTAGAGACTTCTCCAACTCGTTCAATTACCCCGTTTCCCACAATTACCTCTCGTGGAAGCTGCATGCGATGATATTTCAAAGTCAAAGCAATCACCGTTTAAGCATATACCTTCCTGATTCTACATAACTTTATACGTTTAAAACTTTAATTTGATTGTTCAGCTGAAATGTTTTTGCTTCATTATTTTGAAACCGTAATATTAATAAACTCGTGGTTTTGATTACATCATGCTATTTGCTAGCGAAGCAATCCCGTACAAGCGTTTAGGTTTTGGAGAAAAAAAGATGATAAATAATGATACACTCAATCGGTTAGTATTAAAGGGAACGACAACCATCGCCGTCGTGTGCAAGAACGGTGTGATAATGGCTTCAGACACCCGTGTAACTATGGGTTCTTACGTGGCCCATAAGCATGGGAAAAAAATATACAAGATAGATGATCACTTAGCCATGACCATTTCTGGAAGTGTTGCTGACGCCCAAAGAACTGTGGAAATATTAACAGTAAACGCCCAGCTTTACAAACTGAACAATGATAGACCTATCCCCATAAGCTCCGCAGCAAGACTTATTGCGAACCTTCTATTTTCTGCCAGATACGCACCGCTGATCGCCCAAGTCCTGATAGGCGGTGTGGATGACACTGGACCACATGTGTTTTCAGTAGATCCCTTTGGCAGCTTAACAGAAGAAAAATGCGTTGCCACTGGTTCCGGGTCGCCAATAGCCTACGGCGTTCTGGAAGACAAATACAAAGAGGACAGGTATGCCGAGGAGGTTCTGCCAGTGATTGTTAAAGCTGTCAACTCTGCTATGAAGCGGGACACTGCAAGCGGAGACAGTTTTAACGTGGCAGTGATAGATGAGAAGGGCTATCAGGAGTTAACCGAGGAGGAAAAGAAGCAACTTCTAACAGACTGAGGAAATTTAAAAGTGCCGCGGACTTCTGAAAGAGAGAAAATAGAAGTAACTCAGTACATCTTGGAGCATGTTCCAGAAGAGGCTCAAGTGTCAAGAATAGAATATGAAGGCCCAATGCTTGCAGTTTACGCTAAGAAGCCGGAAATTCTGGTTGAACAGAGCAACATAATCGCAGGCATAGTTAACACGCTGAGAAAAAGAATAGTTGTTCGTTCCGATCCTTCAGTAAGATTGCCAGAAAAAGAAGCCGAAAGAATAGCCAAGGAAATAATCTTGCCTGAAGCAGAAGTAACAGACGTAAATTTCGACCCAAGCCTAGGCGAAATAATAATCGAAGCCAAGAAACCGGGGCTCGTCATCGGAAGAAATGGGGTAGTTCTTCAAGAGATTATACGGCAAACTAGATGGCGTCCTCACGTTCTGAGAAGTCCCCCTTTGCGCTCTAAAATCGTTACCCACATGCGTCATTACCTTCACTCGGAAAGCAAGGACAGAGAACGTGTACTCCGCGCGGTTGGCGAGCGAATTTTCAGACCTAAAACCTATGAGGTTGGGGATCTTCGGATCACAGCTCTTGGAGGCGCTCGACAAGTCGGCAGATCAGCCTTTCTAGTTCAAACAAGAGAAAGCAGCGTATTATTGGACTGCGGAATTAATCCTGGTTCTTCGAAAGCCTTTGAACGCTTTCCAAGATTTGACTCTCCCACATTTGAAATTGACTCTCTAGACGCTGTTGTGATAAGTCACGCCCACCTTGACCATTGCGGTTTGGTGCCTTTCCTCTATAAATACGGGTATGACGGTCCTATCTATTGTTCGGCTCCAACCTCAAATTTGATGACGCTGCTTCAGCTTGATTACTTAGATGTGGCTGGCAAACAGGGGATTATACCGCCTTACGATCAGAAAGATGTTCGTGAATGCGTTTTGCACACTATTCCATTACGGCACGGTGCCGTGACAGACATCGCCCCAGACGCTCGGTTAACATTGCACAATGCTGGCCACATTTTGGGTTCTTCAGTAACACATTTACACATAGGTGAGGGCTTACACAACATCGTTTATACAGGTGACTATAAGTACGCGAGAACTATGCTGTTGGAAGCAGCAACAACGGAGTTTCCCAGGGTTGAGACGGTAATAACTGAAAGCACCTATGGCAGTCCAACGGATATTATGCCTTCAAGAGTTGAGGCTGAAGGAAGTTTAACATCTATCATAAATGAAACTTTAGAAAGGAAAGGCAAGGTCTTAATTCCAGTGCCAGCTGTAGGAAGGGCTCAAGAAATAATGCTTGTTATTGATGGTTACATGCGGCGTGGTTTGATGAAAGAGGCGCCAGTGTTCATTGAAGGCATGATCTCGGAGGCAACGGCGATTCACACAGCATATCCGGAGTATTTGGGCAGAGATGTCCGCAGAAGCATACTTTACGAGGGGATAAACCCCTTCCAATCAGACTACTTTACAATTGTGCAGCATCCGAGCGTTCGACAGGAAATAATCGACGGTAAACCCTGCATTATCATGGCCACATCTGGAATGCTTGAGGGTGGACCTGTAATAGAATATTTCAAGAGCTTAGCAGAAGATGAGAAAAACATGATAATCTTTGTAAGTTACCAGATTGAGGGCACCATGGGAAGACGAGTGCAGAAGGGCATGTCTGACGTTACAATGATAAATAGCAATGGCAGATTGGGAGTTGTAAAGGTCAGATTGCAAGTGGAATCAATCGAAGGTTTTTCCGGACATTCAGACCGACATCAGATAATCAATTACATAACTCATCTTAACCCAAAACCCGAAAGAGTTGTAGTGTGTCATGGTGAAAGATCAAAGTGCCTAAACATAGCAAACTTCATTCAGAGAAGACTTAGAATCCAAGCATTAGTGCCAGTAACCATGGAAACCTTTAGGCTGCTGTAGGTATAGGCTTGCTTGATATCGGAGTTTTTTCCCGCCAAATCTTCACATTCGGAGGGCAGATGACAACTCGCTCCTCACCTAAACGAGCAATGTCCCCACCGATTGATTCAACAAACTCGCATAATTCACTTACCGCACGTTTCACATCTTCGATGCTCTTGGCCGCGAGAGGAGTTATCTTAAGGATTAGAATCTTTCCGGACTTTACCTCACTCTTAACAATATCCAAGTCCGATAAATCACGAAGAGGCATAGCCTTCAAATAAGTTTTGCCATAAGCACCCATGGTATTAACCTGTACCATCTTCTTTTCAGCTTTCTTGGATCTACGGAATATGCCACTTAGATCTGGCAAACTTCTCCTCTCTAACACATTATATTTACTTTCTGAGAGTTTAAGCGTTTCCTCAAATCACGCCTCTCAATTTGAAATACAGATTTACTATAAAAGTGTTTTATGAATCCAGAATGTAGATTAACCCTTCATTTCTGAGGCTACTACTAAAGTGAATGAAAATCATGAGCTTACAGCCGTTCCGCCATGTTATATTCCTCAAACTCGCTGAAGCAAAGCCCGATTACCATAATCAACTTTTAACAACATAAGGCAGGCAGTGTCTTCTGCAAATCCCCCTCTTTTTGTTCCATTTGGTTCCAAATACGGGTGGATGTTGAAAACCTAAAGGAGTCTATCAAATACTCTTGCGTGGAAAATCTGGACAAACACTTTTGATCGAAGACTTCGATTTAAGAGAGGCTCAAACGATTTCATATGAGCATTTCAAGGACGGATCTTAGATTTATGACTACAAAAAGCATATAAAAATTCTTCAAGATCAGACAAGAAAGCTCGGTTAGAGAGGTTCACCGTGGAAAGCTCTTTTTATCTTCTCAAAGCTTTTTCTAGAGCTTAAACCTTCGCAGATCTAACCTCTGACATGAGAGTTTTTCCGAGAGGGTAAAGTTTCACCTTACTCCTCGGTAACCGTAACCTTCTCAACCTCCCTCAGCCAAGGAATTCTTGCCAGCTCCCCTGTAAGTGCGTCTAGAATTTCTTTTTCAATGTCTTCATTCGCCATTTCAACGCTTTGTTCGACAAGGGAGATCACAATCACGGCTTTCTTAACCATGTTTCCACCTCGATATGATTTAACTAGGAAAGCTAGAACTTTTAGCTCTAGTTATCATTCGGCTTCTTCCTTCTCCCCTTTTATTTCTTATTCTGACTATGGAGTTGAAGATGCATATCAGCTTTTTTGGTTTTTCTCAAGTCTGATTTATACTGGTAAAATAACGCCCGCGCATGCCGAGGAACATCGATCATCATTAGCGAGTCAGTTTCCTATTTGGCAGACCTCTGTTATTAAATCCCATATTTTGCTGCCAACGAAATGAATGGTTTTGATGACGACACCTTTCGCAACCTTCTTTGCGGTGTTATAATCATAAGCAGCTTCGCCTATTGCAATTGTTTTGCCATGTTTCTCGTCCACAACAAAAATGAGATCACCTTTTTTGAATTCTCCACCGAACTGAACGATTCCAGGAGCCATCACGTTTGCACCATTGCACACATACGGCACGGCACCCATATCAACGACGATTTTGGGCATCAAAGCAAAGATTTCATTGAAAGCTAATGTTGGAAGAATCTTTCCTTCAATTCTAACAAGCACTGGTTTACCATCTATGATAAAAATCTCAGCGAAATCTGCTTCAACCAGTTCCACATCAACTCTGCCTTTGAAAAACCGGTTAAAATCAACCTTAAGTTTTTCTGAAGCTTCGCTTAGAATCAGTCTTGCCTCCTTCGCCTTTAGAAAATATCTTTTGTATTTCCTTGTCATGCTGCTTCTCTCTTAGATAGGTTTAAATGGTATAAATTTAAGTATAAAAAGACATAAAGATAGTTCGAGGGTCAAGAATGAGCGAAATGACAACTGAAATCCTTGAGCAGAACCTTGGAAAAATGGTAATTGTGAGATTGAAGGGTGGAAAGAGTATACGTGGAAGACTGAAGGGGTTTGATCAGCACCTAAACTTGGTCTTAGAGGAAACCGAAGACACAACAGATGTTGAAGCTGTGAAGAAACTGGGATTGATAATCGTTCGCGGAGACAATGTTGTTCTTATTTCACCTCCACCGAGGTGAAGACCTTGGGAAAAGGAACACCATCCATGGGCAAACGCGCTGGAAAGACTCTTCACATACGATGCAGAAGGTGCGGAAAAAGAGCATACAATGTTTCAAAGAAGCGATGTGGGGCATGCGGTTATGGAAAATCAACAACGATTAAACAATACGCGTGGAAAACTAGAAATCTTCGTAGGGAGAGAACCAGTTAAGTCTTGTGCCTTACTCTTAAAGCTGGTAATAGCTTTTGTCAACTTTGACGAAGATCAATGGTCCTTTGCTTCGAGTTAGTTCTTTAGCTTTCCTTAGAGTGTTGTTGACTACGTTCAGCGTCCGTTCTTCCTCTTTTAAGTAGTTTCTCTTGTGTCGACCTACCTCCATTTTCAGCAGGTTCTCCGCCAAGATTGATGTGCCACAGATTTCTCCGTTTCTGACAAGTTTGAGTACTATTACTTCTTGCATTTCTTTGCGGTTTGGAAGTTTTCTCCACGTGGGCTCTGCTTTTTTAAGGATTTTTGTAACTTTGTTCCATCTTTTGGTTTTCTCTTTGCCTATTAACAGTTTTACTCGTTCTTTCCATTTTTTAAGCCACATTCCAGTCCATAAATTTATGAATTCTTCCAGCTCGTTTGGGTCTTCATTATGGAATTCTTCTAATTTATCTACGAGTTCGCATTCACTTGCTTCTTTTCCAATGAGGTCCCAGTGGACTTTAAGGTAGTTCGTTAAGTCTTGAGATGCTATTTGGAGCACTTTGCGGTCAGAACCAAAGATATCCAACAGTGGATTTTTGCTCTTCAGTTTTTCTGATAACAGTACTTCTATGAAGTTCATCAGTTACTCCCGCTCCGAAGCCTTCTCCATCTAAAACTTAAGGCCGAAGCTTTAATTAAGCTTTATTCATGGTTGCTTCTATAACATTCTTAGATAATTTTAGGCTATATTACGAATTTAGAAATAGCCTAAAGCCCATTTCAGGGGCTATTCAATAAAATCTGGAAGTTCATTGATGCTTTTTAGAATGAAATCTGGTTTCTCCTTCTCTAATTCTTCTCTTGTGAATATTCCAGACAAGACAGCAACTGTTTTAGCTCCAACGTTTCTGCCCGCTCTCACATCTGCGATGGAATCACCCACAACAGCACATTCACTTGTCTGGACGCCTAAATGCTTTGCACATTTTATTAGTGCTTCTGGAGATGGTTTCGGATGATGAGTGTCTAATGCAGTTACTACAAGTTGAAAATACTTTGCTAAGCCGAATTTTCCTAACTCTTTGATGACTTTTTCCTTCGGAACGTGACGCATTGTCACTAGCGCCAGCTTGGCCTTTTGCGAAAGTTTCTTCAACGTTTCAGAAACGTTGGTTATCGGTTTTGTCTTTGTATCTGTTTTCTTATGGTATGCGTCGAGATAAATGTCTAAAAATCTCTCTGCATCAATTCCCTTTATCATGTTGTTTATCGAAAGGTTTTGTTCAAGTCTCCTTGGAATTTCCGTTGCTATTTTAATGTCAACCGTTTTCTGTCCCATCGCTGCAAAAGCAGCTTTAGCAGCCTCCACGTATGCTTCTCTTGAGTCAACTATTGTACCATCCAAATCCAAGATTACTCCTTTCACTTTCAACTTTGGCTTTCCCATTTTTCATCCTCTAACGCATGTAGCAATTGTCTTATTTTCATTTCGATAAGTTTTTATTTGTGCTTAGGTGTCTAAGATAAATACCTTACAAGTCTGCTGAGAACTTAAATTAGGGCGAGGTAAGATGGCTAGAAAAGCACGAATACGTTTAACAAGCACAAACTACAAAAAGTTAGAAGAGGTATGCCAAGAACTGAAAGCCATCGCCCAGAAAACAGGAGCTAAAATGACAGGCCCAGTTCCATTACCCACAAAAAGACTGAGAGTCCCTGTTCGAAAGTCGCCTTGTGGTGAAGGAACCGCCACATGGGATAGATGGGAGCTGCGAATTCATAAGCGACTCATAGATGTTGATTCTGAAGAACGTGTAATGAGGCGCATCATGCGCATTCGTGTTCCAGAAGAAGTGCACGTGACCATAGAACTTCTTTAACAACAGTTGAGAGTAAATTCTTTTCATGTTTTTACATTCAAAAAAAGTAGATGTAAGCAACTATTGTGAGAATTAAGCTTGCTGTAAAGGCTAAAGCCCACACTGCCTTATTCCATCGAAACACTTTTAATCCATCCATTATGCCGAATGGAATAAGATTAAACAGAGCTATGATAGCGTTGATCCATGCACCAAACACCGCGATTACCCCGATAATATCCACCACACCCAAGGCTATTGCAGTGAATATTGTTGAAATTACAATGTTCGTTAAGGGTCCGGCGAGGGCGGTCTTTCCAGCCCGTTTTCTTGTTATTACCCCTGAGATCATTACGGCTCCTGGAGATATTATTTTGAAAAATGCAAACGGGAGCATTGAAATGAGGGTTATAAGTGCCCCTATGAGGGTTAGCCGGAACTCAGCCCATAATCCATAGCGTTGTGCCGAAAATTTGTGAGCGATCTCGTGGATGAGAAATGCAGATGTGAAGATTACTGCGAGGCAGAGTAAAATTTCTGGTTTCGTTAGCGCCGGTGAACTTAGCGCGCGCGCAATCTGTGGGATGAAGGACAGTCCCACCCCCATCACGAGCAGCGCTCCAACTGCTAGGTGTTTGAGTTCTGTTTGGCTGAACCAGAACGTTTTGGCTTGAGGTCTCGGTGAGTATGTTATCGAGTATTCGTACGGTTTTTGTTTTTGAATAATCATCGGTTTTGTTTCTTTTTTCGGCGCTCTTGCCAGTTCCATTCTTGGGCAATCATGGTTTTCCGGTAGGCGATGCTCTGAACAGAAGTAGCCTCCACAATATGGGCATCTAAAAGGTAGGAAAACCTCTTTACCACATTTTTGACATTTCATATTAGCGCGCCTTTCATGATTAAAATGTTAAGTTGTTGTTATATGTTTCTCCCGAAACGCGCAAACCATGCATGCGTTGAGTGCTAAATACTTAAAACTGACAATGCTAAGCTAGAGTCAAGCGTTAACAGTCCAAGGAGGAAAGGAGCATTTGAAGACCTTCAATTTTGTTCATGCTGCAGACTTGCATTTAGGTTATTCACAATATGGCTTGGACGCTAGGCGTAAAGACTTTGATAGAGCTTTTCAAGAACTGGTTGATAAAACTGTCGAGTTGAAGCCTGATTTTATGATTATTGCTGGGGACTTGTTTCATCATGCGCATCCGTCAAACGTTACATTAGAAAACGCCATCAGAAACTTCAGTCGTCTGCGCAAGGCTGGAATTCCAGTTCTAACCGTTGACGGCTCACATGATTCAGCGCCTAACGCTGTAACTGGAACCATTTTGTATCCTTTGGATAGCGCTGGATTGATTTATCATCTGCCAAGACATGAAGGTGCTTGCTGGCGAAAGGAAGGCTGCTGCTACGTTTATGGTGTGCCAAATTTTAGAACTAGACGTAAAACTGAAGAACTGCTTCCAGCTTTTATGGAGCAAAACAAACCAACACCAGATCCCACGTTGTTTAGCATTTTCGTTTTGCACATGGCTTTAGACATTTCAAGTCTCACGCCCCCGTATATGGAAGCTGAAGCCCCACCTGAACTTATACCGGAAGGCTTCAACTATTACGCAGCTGGACATGTGCATAAACCTTACAGGGACAAGTTTAAGACAGGGATGCTGGTTTACAGTGGAAGCACGGAAACCGTCAGTTATAATGAAGCGAAGAATGACAAAGGCTTCTATTACGTTGAGGTGGATGAAAAAGGAACTGCTTCTCCGCAGTTTATGCGGTTGGAATCTTCACGGAAGTTTGTTGTGTTGGAGCAAGACTTCACTGGTGTAACTCCTTCAAAAATAACAGAGTTAGCCGTTCAACTTGTGAAAGGAGCTGACGAAGAAGGTGCAATAATAGTTCCAGTGTTGAGGGGAGTTCTCCCTGCCGAGGCAAGTCGTGCAGAAGTGGATGTTTCCCAGCTTAAGAGTGCTGCTGAAAACGCTTTGCTTGTGCATCCTGTTGTTTTGCTGCGTGAAAGTGAAGTTTCAGAGGAGATTGTTCGTTCCATATTCGAAGCCGAGTTTAAGGATTTGAGAATGAAGGCTTTCGAATATTTCTTCCAAATTTTTTCTGAACGATACGCTCGTGACGAAGCCGAAAAAATAGTTCGTGTTGCAGTCAGCCTAATTGAACCGTTAACCAAGAAAGAGAAGGAAAAAGTGAAACAAACCTTGGAGGAGCTTCTGAAATGAGAATTGAAGTCATTCAATTAGAGAACATTCGCTCCCACGTGAAATCAACAGTGCCCTTTGCAAAAGGCTTCAATTGTCTTGTTGGTGGTTTGGGATGGGGAAAATCCAGCATATTGTATGCCATAGACTTTGCGTTGTTTGGAGAACCCCTCAGCAGAAGCTACGAATACTTGCTACGTGAAGGTGCAGACAACGGAAAAGTCACGCTCCAATTTGTTCAAAATGGAAAAAGCTACAAAGTATTGCGAGGACTCAAGAGACGTGACAAGGGTATAGGCCAAGACTTTGATGAACTGAAACTTTTTCAAGATGAAAACTTAATAGCAAGCGTGAAAGCTGACGCGGTGGCTGAGCAACTCAAAACAATAACAGGTTTGGACAAGGAGCTTTTCCGTGAAATAGTGTGGGTTAGACAAGAACATTTGAAGGAACTTCTAGACGCCAGACCAAGAGAAAGGCAAAGGCGCCTAGACGAACTGTTTGGTTTGTCAGACTACGAAAAAGCATGGAGCAACCTCGCTGGGTATCAACGTGAATATGAGGGAGAAAGAAGAGCCTACGAAAAAGACCCAGATGTTGTTGGAATGGAAAAACTAAGCACCGAATACAACAGTGCAGTTGAAGAATTTTCACTCATCGAAGTTGAACTGCAAAACATGACGAAAAAACTGAATGAAACAAAAAACGCCTTAGAAGATGCTGACTTGAAACTCAAAAAGCTGGAAGACGTAAAAACCCTTAATGAAGAGCTTAAACGGAAAGAGACACAGATACAAGCAAACCTAACAAACGCAGAGGATGCTTCAGCGTCTTTGGCTGAGAGAGCTGAAGGGAAAAAAATCGCTGTTGAAAACTTGAAGCAACGACTGAATACTATGGAAACGCAGATAGAATCTCATAAGACTGAGTTTAAGGAACTTGGCATTTCCCCAGACCAGCCAATTCAAATTTTAAGACGATATACATTAACGTTTGATGACCGAGTCATCAGCTTAAAAGGTGAACAAGAAGCAGCCCTCAGAAGCATGCAAACAGATCGAAAAAGAACTTCCTCATTGTCTGCTGAAAGCCGTTGTCCGCTCTGTCTCCAGCCTTTAACTGTGAGATACAAAAACAGCCTAATGCAAAGAATCCAAGAAGAAAATAATGAACGACAAAAAAAGATAAGTCAACTTCAACATGACATCGAAGAACTCCAGCGAATAAAAAGTAAAGCTAACACTGCCTTTTCAAACGTGCAAATGCTTACTCCAAGAATCAAAGAGTTAAAAACCCGCATAAACGAGGAAACTGGAACGTTAGCTGAACTTTCAAGGGAGTTTGAGGAAAAACAAAGACTTGAGAACGAGTTACGCGTGCAACTTGCAACTGTGCGAGCAGAAGTCAGTAGATTCGACATATCCGGGTTGGAAGCTGCAAGAGTTCAGAGAGAGCGAGTTTTCAGGCGATATTATTTGTTAGAGTCCGAGTTGCGAACTAAGGAAAATCGCAAGAAAGAATTGGTCAGGCGTTTGGACGAAATAAAAGAAAGAATTGACCGAGCTCAACAAAAGATCGAGCGTATGGAGAAAATAGTGAAAGTTGTTGGAATTATCAGTGGCATACGCGACGCTTACAGAAGCATTCAACCCAAGTTGCGAAGCGAATTTGTAAAAGTTCTAAGAAACTTTGTCCAGCAAGTTCTCGACAGCCTGACAGGCAGGGAAGGAGCCTTAATAAACATCTTGATCGACAAGACTTATACGCCTTACGTGAAGAGCGAAAGCAGTGTTGAACGAGAAGTTTCAGCCTTATCTGGCGGAGAAAGAACGTTACTTGCCTTTGCATACCGTCTCGGGCTAGGTCAATTGATTATGCAGTCCCGAACAGGCCACGGATTAAGCATGTTATTACTTGATGAACCAACCGAAAACCTTGGAAGAGAAGACGGTTCAATAGGTCGCCTAGCCGAGGCAATATCACGTTTCAAAGCCGTAGAACAAATAATAGCTGTCACTCATAGCGAAGTCTTTGCAGAAAAGGCTGAAAATGTGATAAGACTTGAGAAGGAAGCAGGTATAAGCAGAGTTTCAGTTGAGAAATAACAGAGTCGATCGATTCCAAATCTTAGCGCGCGCAGTAGACGAGCACATGGATAGTTTCAACGTCCACGTGGGAGATCGCAGCTTTCTTGTGAATCCAGGGGGCGCGCGGCATGGAAAATCATCACGTGTTCCATTTGAAGGATGAACTCTTATGAATTG
>JAUUWK010000064.1 GCA_030589055.1 Candidatus Bathyarchaeota archaeon
GAAAAATTTCTAACAAGCTCGCTTCCATCAGCATCATGCACTGTCTCGCGAATCGTCACGGTTGTGCCAGAAACCTTTAACACCTCAACCTTAACCCACACCGCATCAGAATAGTCCCAGGCAACGCTTGAACCTAGCCTTACAACTTTATATTTCACCCAGTCGCCAGCCTTAACTCCGACAGCGTCAGCTTCGTCCGTGTTTTGTCCGAACACCATAGGAAAAATCATCAATGAATCCAAAAGCAACACGAACGTTAAGACTGTTTCAGTCTTTGCCTTCACTACTCTTTTCATTTTCTTATCTCCATTTTTTGTTCTCTTTCTGCCCTTCACTTGGGGCTAGGCGGTGAACACGCCTCCAACAGATTCAGTTGGCTTTTTCTTGAACCTTCTTTTCAAATATGGGTACGCCTCGTTTAGAGCTGAGCCTAACCAGAAACAGCCTAAGCCAATCCAACTTATTATGACCAGCGCTCTGATAAATCTGTTAGGAAAAAAGCTAAAGCCGTCGTAAAATGCAAATAGGTCTAGTGTGTAGTATTCACCATGATACTTGTAAGCTGGTCGCTGTTTCAATATAGTCGTTACGTTCGGTTTAAGTAAGGCACATTGGTCAAGATAGATGTCGTCAACATATACCATGTTGATTGGGTCTTCTATTGCCGCTTCTGTCCAAGGGTCTAGAGGGTCATGTAACTCGGTCCACGCACGCGTGAACGGGTTGATAATAGAGTGCGTGCTTTTGCATAGGCTAATGGCGACACCACAGTTCACTTCGTTCAAGGGGTCAACATGAATTTCCACATGCCTAGATGTATGCATATCCTGAGTGAAGGTGTAGAATTTTTCACCGTACTTAAAGACTGTCTCCGTAGAGAACAAAAAGTTCGTTATTTGGCATTGATTCCAATATTGTTCTTTAACCCATACACATTGAGTTAAGTTTTGTATGGCTTGTGCAGTCCAATTATCTAGAGGGGCTTTCAATTCAAAGTAGGGTTCTGAAGGCTCTGTTTCGCAAAGCCTAAACATTTTCGTCCCTTCACTGTCAAACCTTCCTATTGGCATGGATTTCTCATAAACAATCGATGCCAGTGTTATGATAACTAAACATAGAGTTACACCAATCAAGCCTTTAAACTTAGACATTTTCATTTTTATTTTCTCCTTTTGTTCTCTTTCTGCCCTTAAAACTATGCATAACTGGTTATTTCAACATTGTTGATGAACAGAAAAGAGAGCGGAAGTTATTTCTTGTCCTTGCAGGGAACGTAGTAGCGGCCGTCCTGTGTTTTTTTAATATCTCTTACAGATACTAAATATTGAAGGGTTGATTCGCCTATACCTAGTTCCTTACTTGTTTTGGCAGTCTCTTCAGATATGGCTCCCGCCTCTTTGACTTTCTTTATTGCTCGTCGTCTGGGATAATATGTGGCAAAGAACGCTGCCATTGTTTTATCCCCTCAGAAACCATGGTATCCAAAGAATTATGCATATGTCGCGCGCGCTTTTCATTCTTATTTTTCTCCATTTCGTTTTGGTTCTCGCGCACGCGCGCGAACTACGATGAGGTTACATATTGCGCCAGTAAGCACGCCTAGACCGGTCATGTAGATAAGATGCCAGTGTGTAACATACGCAAGACGTATTCCTAGAATTGTAAGCGCGATTCCGCAAGTTAAAAGCGTTGGAACATAGTATTTAGCGTATGCCTTGTATTTTGTGAATGAGATGCTCATAAGCACGAACATTAAACCTATCATATAGAAGCTTGTTTCAACCCAGTTGATTAAGCTTAGAAACGCAAGGGTCGAACCAAGAACCAGTGTAATCCCTAGATTGATTGTGTCACTCTTCACTTTCTTTTTTATTCCTAAAGAACCAAAAAATAGAAACACAAACCCGCTTACAATAAAACCCGCATAAATCCGCATTATTTTGTCAAGTTCACGGATCAAATAATGGTTGGTTTCAAATGTATGACTTAATTTTTCGAACAAGAAGTTAGAATATAGCAAACCCAAAAATCCAAGCATAACATATATCATTCCCATTCCAACAATGATACCGAAAATGACTTTCTCATCCATTTTTAACACCTACTCAAACCTATTGACACTTTCATTCTTCCTCTGTCCACTTCCGTAACTTCTTTACTAACCGTTCCAGCCAACTCCAATAATTTTCAAATAGGCAATGACTGACTAGCGCGCGCTAGTTCTTTCAATCTCTGCACATCTCATCAACCTAACTTCTTAATTGCAGCAAGTGTGATCACTCTTTCTTCCAATATGAACCTTGGGCTCCTCAAGATCTCTTCGTAGGTTCTTGTAACTCCTTCATACCTGTTTACATCATGCATTAATATGTAGCCGTCTTTTATCAAATAAGGTTCCCAGCTTTTGAAATCCTCCTTGACCGCCTTATATCTATGATCACCATCGATGAACAACATATCAATTTCTCCAGTCCAGGCCTCAGCAACCTCCCAACTATATCCCTTAATAATCTTAACCTTAGATGTTTCACCTTGCTTCTGTATTGTTCGTTTTGCCTCTTCGTATGTTGGAGGTTTCTTCTGTGGAGGAAAAGAACCTTCGGATGCTTCTTCAAACGTATCAATGGTTGTTAACCTAACACCCGGCGGCAAATATCTGCTTATCAACGATGCAGATCCACCCTTATGGGTTCCTATCTCAACGAAATGAATCTTACATTTCTTGGCGTATCCCATGAGTAGGTCGGCTTCTGGAGGATCCATCAAGGGTGGATTCTTTTTCTTAGACCACTCTATCGCTTCTTCACTAGCCGGATTTTTCCTTTTCACGGTTAAAATTACCGTACCGTTCACTTAAAAATATGCGCGCGCTACCTTTTTCAGTCGTAGTCCAGTATGGATTTAGATTTCGGTAGAGATAGCACGTACTGATGAAGTTCAAGGGCTGATAGAAAACGGATAGGGATACACCTGTAACATGAAAGATCTCATATGTGTTGTAGTGCAAAGGTTAGTTGTTTAACCATTCTTTGATGTAAGCACCAACCCCTGCTGCAAGAAAACCTAAAGGAACTTGCCATGAAAGATAACTCGCGGCAGCCAAAACTACTACACATGGCGAGTCCATTTCAGCAAAAAATGTGTTCGCTAGGTGCATAAAACAACTTCTATACGCTTCCCAAAAGGGGATAATGTATAATATCAAGGCTTCAGCGATGACCAAAAGGTATGCTACAAGAATTATGATCACCACATTCTTGAAACTATCTATAAGGTATCCGTAGAAGAGGCCTATTATCGGAGGTAGAATAAACCAGCTTATCCAAGAAGACTCTGGATAAAACAAGCCTGTTGTGAAGAAGCCAAGGGCAAACATGGAATATAGACTTGCACACAAACCTGTGGAAAGAATCTGTGAGAATTCCCACGTTTTTCGTCTTTTTGGAACTTCTTCAAGGGGAACTCCAAGCTTTGCCAGTATCTTTTCTTCTGTCCCAATAAGATATACCTCTAGCACAAGGATAGTTACCCCCGTCAAAAATAGGAGAACTCGATAGAGGTATGCTATTGGCAATATTTGTAGGAAAGAACACAGAATGAGTATAAATGCCAAAAAAAGAATTATTCCTTGCGCACGCCACCGTTTTGACAATAATGCTGGAATTGACATGGTCAAATCCTAACTAATACATAAATTATCTGCTTAAATATAAATATCCACAGTCTCAGACAACAAAAAACTTTTCATAAAACGAATGTAGCCCCACAATAATCTTCGCGCACTTATACACTTTTAGATTCTTCCGTGTACTCTTTCGGTTACTAGGCTTATGCTTTCAGCGTATTTCATGAAAGCGTAGCGTAGAACTTCGCTTTCGTTCATTCCAAGAGATTGACATATTCTTTGAAGAAGCTTCTTCTGTTGAGGCGTCAAATAAACCTTAACAACTTTCCGAGCCACGAAACCGCCCCTCGAAAGAACCATCCAACATCCCAATTCATAAAAACCTTTCTTCTACATCAACACCCACACACGAAGGCTAAACAGAAAGCTATTTGGGATAAACTTCAGAGCAAAAAAACCGGGGGGGAGGGGGGTCAGACTAGCCTTGTGCTTAAGTTTCCAAGTGCTGTTAAGCACGCGCTAGTAAACATCGCAGAGGTTCTTGACGCAGTATACTTCAACACTCAACTCCTGGGCAGCAACAAATATATCCTGGCTAAACTTCAGGGGCTAAAGGCTCCGCAGCTGGATCGAGTGAAAGAAGCGTTTATCCGTAATAGGCAGCCTAGGTTTATGAAACAGTTCTTCAGCAGCCTACCCTATGGAAGACATAAGCTATTCAAGGATAAAATACGTGAAGCCAGCCTAGAAACTCTTGCCAGACTGACTAAAATCTGCGGTTTATTACTGCAGACGAAAGTTTACCTGTTCTGGGAAGCGCGGGAGATATCTCCATTTACACGTAATCTTATGTATACGGCGATACTTTTTCTTGAGCAATAAGGAGATCAGCAAGCCTTTTCAGCGGATTTCTATAGTATAAGATTACTGTGTTGTCCACCTTATGACCAAGATCAGTGGCTACCCTTTTTACATAATCTGATCTACTCTTGTCGAGAGCTGTGGGTTCATTGTAGATGAACCAAAAACCTTTATTCATAGCGCTAATCTGCACCACTTGTCTCTTGTATTTCTCGAAGTTGGATTTTTGGTTAACCTCTTCAAAGAAGTCTACTAGAGTTTGTATCAGAAGTGCTTGGAGTTTGCATACGTAGAGAAGAACGAGTTTATGCCTTGCAATTCGCATTACAGAAGGGGTATAAGGATGTGAATATGTTGTTTCGCCTATCCTTGTAGTTCCCATCTTTGTAGGGTGGACAAAGGAGCTCAGGAAATTGTAGTGGACTTCAAAACGATCTGCTTGCTCATCATTGAGAAAACCATTTAGTTTTAAGTTTTTCTTTAAATTAGATATGTAGAAGTATTGATGATACAGTAGTTTCTGCTTTCTCCATTGTTCATCTGCAATCTTCGGGTAGGGGTTGCCTGCAGAAACGGATGGCAGTTTCAATGTGAACCTAGTTTCAGGGTCGTATTCGTCAAATGCGAAATAATATTTTGGGATTACTGGTCCTTCTTTTTTCACGTCTTCTTTCGTGTATAGGCCCTCATCTTCTATAGTAACCAGAATTATGTCTTCATCTTCTTTGCCAAGATTCACTATCTTATCATAGTTTGGTTTCCCCGATTTTCGATCCTCCTCCCATTTTGCGAGAGTTTTGTCCCTTGCAGTCCGAGGGTCCTCATTTCCATTAGGCAAAATCTTGATGTGACGTGTCTCGCGAAATCTCTTTCCATGCATCATTAGCATCAAGAAAAAGGAACTTTCGAAAACAGACCTTAGCAGCGCAAAGCAATCTTTATGTCTTCCTTTCTCAAGAAGTGTTATGACCGAATCCAAAGTGTCAAATTGAGTCATTCCTAGATGAAGATAGACACACCACGATAAATTGATAGATTCTAATCCTTGCAGAGCAGTCTTTTCAAAGTCCTTAACTATGTTAATCGTGTCCCTAGATACTTGAATAAGGTCGTTATTTGTCATAGCCTCTATCCACTCGGGGCAATTATCAAGAACGTTTTTCATTTTCTGTGCACACTTTATTTAAGCTATACTATCATCTGATGACTTGAAAAGAGCAGAAAAAAGGGGGGGTTGCGGGAGATATCTCCACTGGGGTGTTACTCCAAACTAGATACAATATCTTTTTAAATCTGAATTTATGCATCATCGGACATGTCTCTTCTCTTTGAACCTTTCAAAATTGGCTCCATAGAGATCAGGAACCGCTTCATCAGGTCTGCCACCACTTCATATTGGTCTGACAAACGAGGAATTATTCGTTCTGAAATCATTGATCTTTACCGCAGGCTTGCAGAGGGCGGTGTCGGACTAATCGTCAAAGGCCACCTCTACGTTAAAGACTCAGGTAAGGCTCATGTTGGGATGGCTGGTATTAGTAATGATTATCATGTTCCAAAGCTGAGGGAGCTCACAGGTGAGGTCCATAAGAATGATGGAAAAATCATAGCCCAACTCAACTATGGTGGTATTTACAGCGTCGTTGACAGGGCAGGCCCTTCCGAGTATCGGGTAGAAGGTTATAAGACGCGTGCCCTCTCCCCAGGAGAGATCCATAACATTGTAGAGGCATTTGGTGAAGCAGCTGGACGAGCAATAGCTGCTGGGTTTGACGGTGTCCAGATCCATGGGGCCCATGGTTATCTCATCTCCCAGTTCTTGTCACGACTGGCTAACAGACGTACAGACGAATGGGGCGGAAATTTAGAGAATCGTATGCGCCTTCTATTAGAGGTCTACGACGCAATCAGAGCAAGGGTAGGTGACAGTATTCCAGTTATGCTAAAGATTAACTGCGATGATTTCTCACCCAAT
>JAUUWK010000071.1 GCA_030589055.1 Candidatus Bathyarchaeota archaeon
CTGCATCCTTCGGTTTTTCTGGTTGAAATCTTAAAAGTGTCGATTTTCTTGGCTAATCCTTCCGTTTCCAGCTTGTTAAAGCCTAAAAGTGGACGATGCACAGGATATCTAATTGCAGCTTCGTTTAGAACTCTTAAATTGTGTAGTGTTTGGCTTGCTTGTTCTCCAATAGCTTCCCCAGTTACTATGCCTTCAGCTTTCTCCATTTCTGCAATTCGTTCAGCAACACGATACATCATACGCTTGCATAGAATACACGTTAGCTTTCTCGGACTTCTCCTAACGAAAGTTTCAAGGTTTTTACCATGCGACACAATGTGAACCTTTCTCGGAAAGCCGATAGACCATTCAAAGAGTTTTCTGGCAACATCTAAGGCATTGGCGGTTGCTGCTTCATCCGTAAAGGGTATACTATCAAAATATACAGGAATAATGGGGCATCCACGTTTCATTACAAGCCAACAAGCCACCGCCGAGTCTATCCCTCCACTTAACAAGCAGACAACTTTAGGCTGGGAACCTAATGGAAAACCACCCACACCTCGCAGGGTTTCCGCAAAGATATAAGCATAATCATCTCTAACCTCAACACCCACAGTGAACTGGGGATTTTTCAAATCCACCCTTAAATTCAGACACTTAAGCCTAGCTAAAATCTGTTTTCCAGCCTCTTCGCAAATGTCTATACTGGAGTATGAATGTTCTCCAACTCTGTGGCAACGAACTGCAAAACTACTTCCACTATTCAATATGTCTTCTGCCAATTCGACAGCCCTCTGCACAACTTCATTTATATCCGAAACTGCTTCAACGGCTGAAGAAACTGAAGAAACACCGAAAACCCGGGTCAACTTCAAAGCTGTTTCTTGAGCATTTTTTGTTTTTACGTATATTCTGCCACGTTTGTGTATAATTCTCTCATGAGAGACGCCGTGGTGCTTCAAAACTTTCTTCATGTTCTTTAACAATAATTTTTCATAGGCACGCCTTGTCCATTCACCTTTAATACCTATTTCTCCGCCGAATCGAACGATAACCGAATCAAACTTCACTTGATCTGACCAACCTACAACAAACTTGTAGAAGAGAAAAGAACAGATTTAACGGTTTATGTTCTAAAGTTCAAAACGAATAAGTGGGAAATCGTCTTTGTCACTTTTTATTATGAAATCATGTTTTAAGTATAGTTCCAGTGGACCTGACGGGTTGTTTTCCGAGTTTTTTCTCCCGAAGGTTTCAACAGCTTTGAATTTTCTCTTCCTCAGTTCAGCTAAAAAACCTCTAAGCATGGCTGTTCCTACTCCTTTTCCACGTGCTTCTGTACTTACAATGAAAAGACATGCAAGAAAGACAGCGTCTTTGCTTGGCGGTCCAGAAGCATACTCTTTTACCTGTGGAAAAAATCTTGGCGGTGCATATTGAACAAAGCCTATTGGAACACCATCGAAATATGCTATGAAACCGCAGTTTCCAAACTCTCTAGTCGCCTTGTTGAACCATTCTAGTTTCTTATGCTCCATTTCTGGCTTCAACGTTTTCTCATCAAATGGATCACTTGTTTGCCAGTAGAGACAACAGTTACAGGGGCTGGGAATGTCCTTGAAGTTGTCTTTGCCAACTCCTTCCATTCTAAACACTGTTTTTTCCTCTTTGACGCGAGCAACTTTCCAATAATCATCTTGAGAGAAGGGACATATAAACAGCAAAGAAACTTCTGTCAACTTTTTAGTGTGGATTATACAAGTAGTTTGGGAATTCAAGCTGGAGGTTTTATGCCACGTTTTTCATACGCAAGTCTTTTCTTAATCAGGTCTTTCACTTCTTCAAGGAATTGTGCATTAGTCTCTAAATTTAAAAATTGGACGCGTAGGTCTTCAAAGCCTTCGGGCATTTCAATTCTAATGTTGATGAAAGGTTTTCCTATGGCCATTTCAAATTCCCTCTTTTCCTCTTCGTACCTTCTCTCACCTTTTGGCTTTCTAGACTCAAACCATTTCTTGATTTTTGCCAATTTCATCACACACCTATATCAATCCAAACCTCACAATAAGGTAAAGACTTGAGAAACTTAACTGAAGTATTGTTGTTATTATACCCACTTTTGCGAAATCGCTGAAGTGTACAGAGATCCCTTCGCGTTTAAGAGCACCAATAGCCATCATAGGGACAGAGCCGCTGAATGGCGTTGTCGCACCACCAAGATTTGTTCCAAGAATAAGCGCCGACCAAAGAGTAGGGGACTTCAAACCTAATGAACTAATTATTGGAGTAAATGTCAAGGCAATTGCAAGGTTACTCACTACGGTGCTTGCAAGTCCACTAAACCATAGAGTCATAAGAGTTGCGTTAAATGGGCTTCCCCCAGCTATTTGGAAAAGCTGCGTTGATATATCGTTCAAAATCTGAGTCTTTTCCAAACCACCAACAATAAACATAAACCCTGCGATGAAAAAAACCGTTTCCCAATCTAGCTCTCTGAGAATTTCCGCTGGATCCAGTTTGCTGAGAATTAACGCGAGAATAGCACAACCTAGAGCCACGCCTTCTGGGCCCACTCCAAAATTCTCCAACGCCAAGAAAAGGAAAACTAGGAGGACGAGTATGAATATGGACTTGTAAAAGAGAGTTTTGTCTGTTATGCTTTCCAGAGGTTTATATTCTGGCAACTGCTTTTTCTCTCCAAGTCTAGGCTTAAAGAGTATGTAAAGGGCAAGGATTGTTATGGCCCATAACGCTATTTCACATAATGCAAGATAACTGATGAAATCTGTGAAGCTCAAGCTTGCCTCCACGCCAATTACCATGTTAGTCACTGATCCTATCAGCGTGCTTGTCCCGCCGAGATTTATCATTATAGTCCCGGACAGGAAATATGGTAGCGGGTCATAGTTTAGAAATTTAGCTATAGTCACAGTAGCCGCAGCCATAAGTAACATTGCCATTTGGTCGCTGAGAAACATGGAGACAAAGGCTGAAACGATACACATGGAAACGAAGAGTTTTGCAGGATTTCCACCAGAAAATTTTATAGAGTACAATGCTAGAACACGGAACAAACCACTTCTTTTAGCTACTTCAACCACAATCATTGTACCAATCAAGAGGACAAGAAGTCTCATATCTACGAAGCTTAAGGCTTCTTCATATGTGAAAACTCCATATTGTATTCCAAACCAAGCAGTAAGCAAACCACCAGTTAAGGCAGCAATGGACAAGGGAGTGAGTGCCATTGCCGAAATGAGAATTGTTAGAAGGTAAATCAGTATGAAGATTACTACAGTTACATCCATCTCATTCACTGCTTTCTGTTTTTTCACCCATTTGGGCGAGGCGATCCGCCAACAATTCGGCTTTTTGCTCAATTATCTTATATAAAATTCGTCCGATATCATAAATTAGTAAGATGATTAAACCAAGAGCTACGTAAGTAACGGCTACGTTTAGCAAATCTGCATTGACAATAGCCAACATCGGGGAGACAGCAGTAACTACAAGTATGATACTTATTATGTAAACGAAGTCTCTTGCAGCTCTCTTCGGAGACCTTTCCTCCTTTATACCAAGTCTTCTAACAACTATGTCCACTAAGATGTCGCCTAACACTAAAGCATCGGATAAAGCACGTATCAGGAAAATAGCCATTATTATGACTGTGACAATCAACACTAGAAAACCCAAGTTCACATTAATCCCAGGGACAGTGATGCTGCCAACTGTTGGAGGAACGACGACACTTATTATCCAAAAAATAAAAACCATTACCAAATTCATTGTGATTCGAGGAAATCTGCGGCGAATCTCCTCGCTTTTAGCTTTCATGTTAACCACTTCACAACTTTAATTCAAGAATACAAGTTAATGCTCGATAAACTATTAAAACCATACCGAAACCGTCAGGCGCGCGCGTAGATGTGCAAAAAAGTAGGAAAGCCTTGCAAGACCTAAACAAGTTTTTCTAAAGAATTTTAACCTTTAGACTGTATAGTATGCATGAAGGGATGTGAAGTCATGCGGCTTGTGTTGCGAATAGGCGGCTCGGTTATAGCTTCGCCGATTAATCCAGCCTTAATCAGCAAATACACAAACTTATTGAAGGATTTGAAGGAGCAAGGACATGAAGTGGCTGTTGTTGTTGGAGGAGGCACCCTAGCGAGAGATTTGATCAATGTTGCAAGAGATTTAGGACTTGACGAACGAGCTCAAGATGAAGTTGCAATTTCCGTTTCAAGAATTTTCGCTCAACTTTTTCTCAAGAAACTTGGAGAATTAGGCTGCAAGACTATCCCATTAACAATCGAGGACGCTGCAAAATGTTTACGTAGTGGAAAAATTGCAGTTATGGGCGGCTTAAAGCCAGGCATGACCACCGACACAGTTGCTGCGTTAATTGTTCAACAAGTAAATGCTGAATTGTTCATCAAAGCGACAGATCAAGAAGGAATCTACAATAAAGACCCTAGAGGGCATACTGACGCTGTTAAACTTGAACATCTAAGTTTCGAGGATTTATCCCGTGTGTTCGCTGAAGACAAGCATAAGGCTGGAATACACCAGATCCTTGATCCAGAAGCCGTTAAGATTCTTCGAAAGGGGCGCGCTAAAGTCGTCGTTGTCAGTGGTTTTAAACCTGAAAATGTTTTGGCTGCTGTTAGGGGAGAAAAAGTTGGGACTTCAATCGTGTAATGTATTTTGACGTATGTTTATGGAGCAAGAGCTTTATATCGCGCTTGATATCGAAGTAGATATCGCCGGTGATATGATGTTTGAGAGTCCACCACATCCATTTAGACGCTGGATGAGGCATACGCCAAGCGTTCCACCAGGCTTCCTGAGATTCTTTGTGCTTAAGCTTCTAAAAGAGAAGCCTATGTCTGGATCAGAGATAATGGTGGCAATTTAGAAGGAAACGGGCGGACGATGGAAACCAAGTCCAGGCTCGGTCTATCCGCTTCTAGCATGGCTCCAAGACAACGGCTACACGAAGGGATTACCAAAGGAAGAAGATGGAATGAAACGTTACAACCTTACAGATAACGGAGAAAGATTCTTTGAAGAACAAATAGAATTCAAAGAAAGGCTGGAGAAAAAATTAGAGTTTTTGGCACCACCACCTCCTCCGTTCTTCGGCAAAGTTTGGTTTAACTCTCGTACCGAAAAATTGCTTGAAATTCGAGAGCCTGCCAGACGATTTGTCAGAGCACTTTTCAATCTCAAAACAGCATTGGAAGAAAATTTTACGGAGCAAGCCTTAAGAGATGTTGGAGAATTTTTGAACAGCACTGCTGAACAGATTGAGGAAATAGGCAAGAAAATTAAAGAGGAAACTAAATGACTGATGATATCGCGCGTGCACTTCTTTCATGGAAATGTCTAAGGAAGTGAAAAAGGGGATGATGTGTGTCGTGACACCGGCTGTTGAAACAAACCTTAAAAATAGGC
>JAUUWK010000056.1 GCA_030589055.1 Candidatus Bathyarchaeota archaeon
TAATGTGCTGGCAGAAGGGTTTGTAACTGCGTATACAACTGGACTGGAGCCACCTGATGCAATAGGTAAATCTTGGGATGTTCAAACAGACGCTATTTTCGATCAAAGATTAAAGGTTATACTAGTATTAGCTTTCGATGACTTGGGTGGTGTTGACCCGACAGGGCTGAAAATGTGGAGAACCGAAGTTGAGCTCGCGCGCTCGGATGTCAACTTAGACGGAAAGGTAGACGGAGACGACGTCTCTGATGTAGGCAATGCTAACCCCTCAGAACCGGGTGATCCAAATTGGGAATCAAGACTCGATCTAAACGATGATCTCGTAATAGATGATGTAGACGTAAACATAGTGAACAATTACATTGGAGAGTCAGTTTGGGAAGATATTACATTTGAAGTTGTCGTAGATTATGACCTCGAGCTCGTCTATGTCTTTGGAGTAACTGATCACCTCTCGATATTCGGTGTTCATTTATAAACAGCCGTTAGGCAGATCCAAAACATATTCCCTTTTTTTCTTTCACCAGTGTACATGAATATTTAGAGTCGAGCTAAGCAAAGGAATCAATCTGAGAAATCTTATCAACCTCGGATGTGATTATCCCATCCGAATAAATGAGATGCATGTTGCTTTCTCAAAAGAATTATATCCTTGAGGATGCTAGGTTCATTAATATCATCTGTATTATTGTTGCTTATTTGATGGGATTGCGATGGCTCTAGATCTTAGCCCAGAGGTAAAAGCCAAAGAAATGGAAAGAGAATGTGAATGGCTCGAAGCAGCAGAATCTTACGAACAAGCATCACATTTCAAATCAGGAACCTCCGCCGCAGAGATTTGGCAAAGGATAGGCTTTTGCTACAAACAGGCTTCTAAACAGGCTAGAGACCTAGGAGAATTCAAGAAACTCAGAAGATTGGCAGTAGAAGCCTACAAAAACTCTGCTAAATTTTTTGAAAAGGAAGAAAGCTTGGAAAATCAGGGGAAAAACGCGCAATGTAATGCAATCGCGGAATATACGCGTTCCTGGCTAGCATCCAGTCCTAAAGAGAAGAAGAAGATGCTTGATGACTGCCGTGCTTTTGGAAACATAGCCTTGAAGACGTTTAGAAATGCTGGGGATGAACTGAATTACGGCAAAACTTGTAACACCTTATTGCTATGCTTCAATGAACGTTTACCTCTTGCGTCTACTGAGAAGGAAAAGCGGGTCATTGCTCAAGAAGGGTTAGATTGTGGCAACAAGGCCATTTCAGTTCTATCAAAGCTTGACAACAAGAGTGAACTCCTTCAGGCTTATTCTATGGCGAGCCTTGTGAACTGGTATGTCGCAAACATAAGTGAACAAGAAGAAGAGAGAAAAAAACTGGCGAATAGAAGCTTGAGATACTCAAAGAAAGCGGTGGCACTTTCCAAAAAGGTTGATAATCCTTATTTCACTGCTCTGTCACGATGGGCTGCAGCTTTGTGTACCCTTTTCTTCACTGAAAAAATTGAATCCGCGTTAAAATATGCCAAAGAAATGCTACAACAAGGATTTATAGTGAACGATAATTACCTAAAAGGTGTAGCGTCATACATACTTGCATTTACCACAGACTGGATGATTCCAAGGGAAGCGAATCCAGATAAAAAGAAGAAAAGGCGCGAAGACATTATTAAATACGCTGAAGACGCTATACAGCATCTTCAATTGGCCTCTCAAGATTCCGTCATCGCGGAAACCTATCTGTTCTACGTCGAAAGCTACTCTTCCCTAGCACGTGATTTTGCAGTTAATCCATCAAAAAAACTCATTTTTTCAAAAAAAGCAGTAGAGACTGGACGGAAAGGATTAGAATACGCAGTTCGCTCAGGTTCCCCAGACGCTATAGGCTCTACTCTTCACGCTTTGAGCAAAGCGTTGAATTCTTGTTCTAACTTGGAACAAAGAAAAGATGAAAAAACAAAGTTGTTAGAAGAGGCTCTAGGTTATAGAAAAGAGTACATCAAAACTGTAGAAAGATCCTTCCCGTCAAACGATTGGGTTCGTGGCGTTGGCAAGACCTATGCAGCACAAATAGAAGCAGAGTTAGCAGGATTAGAAACAGATGAAGGCAAAAAGATGAAACTTTTCGCAAATTCTATCTCAGATATGGAAGCCGGGATTTCACACTCCAAAAAATGGATCTCGTCTCGCCCTACGCCATCCCTCATAGTTTTTGTTGCAGGATTCGAAGACACGTTTGGAGGAATGCTGACCGAAAGGTATCAACTGACTAAAGACAAAGAGATTTTGACCAGAGCAATTCAAGTTTTCAATGATGCAGCTGAGAAATTCAAGAAAGTTGACCTACCAAGCCGTGTCGCTGAGTCCTACTGGAAAATAGCAAGAAACAAGGACTACCTTGGCAAACATCAAGAGGCGGCAGAAAATTTCAAAGGCGCATCCACATATTACAAGGCTGCGGCTCAAAAAATCCATCAATTTGCTGACTTCTATCAGGGTTACGCAGTTTACATGGAAGCATGGAATGAAATCGAGAAAGCCAAACTCGCCCATAAACGGGAAGAATATGCCATTGCAAAACAAAACTACGAGAAGACCGCAACTCTTCTGAACAAATCAAAATTGTGGAATCACCTTTCTTTGAACTTCCTTGCATGGTCACTGTTGGAGCATGCAGAAGATTCAAGCAGACAAGAAAAAAGCATCGAGGCGATGGAATCCTTCACGAAAGCGGCAAAGTTGTTTGGAGAGGCAAAAGAATCCATCGAGGGCGCTCACGCGCAGCTGGAAAGAATTGAACAAGCTGATCTAATCAAAGCTTCGGACACACGAGAAAAATACTGTCTTGGAAGGATCGCCGTGGAAGAAGCAAAAATCCTGGATAGACAAGGAGACCATATTGCTAGCTCTGGAAAATACGGTTCTGCAGTCCAAAGATTTCAAAAAGCAGCTGATAACATGGAAGAGTCAGATCGCCAAGAGTTGATGCCCATAATTTGCCTCTGCCGCGCTTGGAAAACAATGACGCTAGCAGAAGCAGAAAACTCACCCGACTTATATTTGGAAGCTTGTAAGCTTTTCGAGGAATCTAAAGAATATAGTGTTACCGAAAAAACCAAAATGTTAGCCTTGGGCCATAGCCGCTTCTGCAAAGCGCTTGAAGCTGGGACGAGATTTGAGGAAACAAGAGATATGAAGTTGCACTTGGCTGCAACTCAGCACCTAGAAAGCGCAGCGAACTACTATGTTAAAGCTGGCTTTAAAACGGCCTCGGAATACGCGATCGCTACACAACGCCTCTTTGACGGCTACATTTACATGGACAATGCCAACAAGGAAACAGACCCGGAAAAAAAAGCGAGATATTACATTGTTGTCGAAAGGATCTTAAAGACTTCAGCTCAATCATACATGAAAGCAAAGCATCCAGAAAAAGCCGAGCAAGTTCACAGACTTCTAGACAAGATCAAAGAGGAACGAAAGCTAGCAATGTCATTAAGCGAAGTTTTACACGCACCGACTATGACTTCATCAACGGCGAGTTTCGTTACGCCAGCACCAACCTATGAAAAGGCTGTTGGCCTAGAAAGATTCGAGCACGCTAACATCCAAGGCCATCTTGCAGTTCCAGAAGAAGCTGCTATAGAAGAAGACCTTGAAATTCAACTGGACCTTGTTAACGTTGCTAAGAGCTTTGGGTTAATAGTAAGAATTGACAATCTTATCCCTAAAGGGTTTAGGGTGACGGAAGCACCTCCTGAATATGCTGTAAAAGATGGATCAATAGACTTGGGAGGAAAGCGGTTTGACCCTCTCAAAGTTGAATCAATCAAGATCTTGGTGCGAGCGACCGACTTTGGCGTCTTCAAAGTGAGTCCGCAAGTAGTTTATATCGACGAGACTGGGCAGTTTCGAACATGCAGACCTGAAGCTGTGCACGTAAAGGTGGGTGCACCCGTAAGGCGATTCCCAGAGGGGCGACCTAAGAAGAAATACCAAATTGTTTACTGGGACCTCCTTTCAAAATTTTCAAAGATCCCGAAGAGTAAGTGTAGAGTTGCCCTCGCTCAGATTGGCGTATCCAAGTCAGGCGATGTCGTACACGAATTCTACGAGGAGAAAGCCGCTGGCCTCTTTGGACTTCGACAAGACAAAGTTGAACTTGTAAGGCTCAAAGTTAAAAACATGATAGAAATCGCCCATGCGAAATCTGTCAACGTCCTACTCTTTCCAGAACTTACCGTTGACCTTAACTACAAAGAACTGTTAGAAGATATAGTGAGCCTGGCAAAAGCCTACGAGATGTACATTATTCCAGGATCATACCATGACCAGAAAACAAAGCGCAACGTCAGCGTGGTCATAGGACCCGATGGAATCCTTTGGCAACAGGAAAAGCACATTCCAGCCATCATACACTACGAAGGTAGAATGTTGAGTGAGGGAATAGATGTTGGAGAGCTCCCTAGAAAAACATTCGTCTGCAACACTGAGTTTGGAAGAATTGCAATCATTATATGCCGAGACTTCCTCGACATGGACCTGAGGGTGGAACTGAAAAACATTGAACCTCCAATAGATCTTGTCTTAAATCCAGCTTTCACTCCAGTTACAGCCGACTTCAAGGCAGTCCACTTCGATGCCCGCAGATCCATATACGCCTACTGCTTCTTTGCTAACGTTGCAGAATTTGGCAATTCTCTCATATCCACACCGGAAAAGGAACGCGTTGAAAGAACAATACCGCCGAAGGAGGAAGGTCTAATCTACAAGGACATAGACCTCATACAACTTCGGTTAGAACGCGAAAAATGGGAAAAATTAAAAAAGAAAGGAAAAGGCTTCATACAAAGCACGAGATAACACACGACAAATAGAAAATGGAGGTATGAAGTTTGTCTGAAATTCACCCTTCAAAGGATATAATGGGAAGTGAGTCAACCCTATTAAAAGATCGAAAGATTGCACTCTGTATTACAGGAAGTGTTGCAGCCATCAAATGCCCAGAAATCTCCCGTGAACTTATGCGGCAAGGCGCAGAAGTTTACGCAATTATGTCAGCCATGGCTCAAAAGATAATTCATCCGTATGTCATGGAGTGGGCTACCGGAAATCAAGTTGTAACAGAGCTAACTGGAAAAATTGAGCATGTTATGTTGGCCGGCGAGTTTTCGGAGAAGGCTGACCTGATTTTGGTGGCTCCAGCAACAGCAAACTCCATCGGCAAAATTGCCTGTGGAATAGATGACACACCTGTCACCACGGTAGTTTCAACAGCCTTAGGGACAGGTGTACCAGTTATGGTCATACCGGCGATGCATGAGTCGATGTATCGCCATCCCGTAGTGACCGAGAACATTGCGAAGCTTCAATCCTTAGGCGTGATGTTTGTTATGCCGAGAGTGAAGGAAGGAAAGGCCAAGATCGCTGAAACAAGGGAAATTGTTGAAACCGTTGTTTACAGGTTCACCACCAAAAAGGACCTGGTCAAAAAAAAGGTACTGGTTACAGCTGGTCCCACTTTAGAGTATTTAGACCCTATGAGAGTGATCACGAACAGAAGCTCTGGGAAGACCGGAGTAGCAATAGTTAAAGAAGCACTATCAAGAGGAGCTGAAGTAACCCTAATCTACGGCCTTGGAACCGCTAAGCCCCCTGTCGGAGCCAAGACAATCTCTGTGGAAACTACTCAAGAAATGTATGAAGCAGTTACGTCTGAGCTAAAGTCTCAGAAATACGATGCTATGATAGCTGCTGCTGCCGTGGCGGATTGGGCGCCAGAGAAAAGGTATCAACACAAAGTTCCCACGAGCATCAGAAACAAACTCATAGTAAAATTGAAGCCAACTCCAAAAATCATCGATGTCGTAAAGAAGATTAGCCCAGACACATTTCTTGTGGCTTTCCGAGCGGAATCCAACATGTCTGATGAACAGCTGATTCAAAGCGCCTACGAGCGACTCAAGAAAGCGAAGGCAGACCTCATCACCGCAAACGACATTGGACGAAAAGGTGCTGGCTTCTCATGTGACACCAACGAGGTCTTCATTATTGACACAAATAAAAAAGTCATCCATGTTCCCCTTACCACGAAACGAGAAGTTGCTAAAAACATCTTCGACACAATCATCAACAAACTAAAAGAGACCCCACGCACACACGCATAACAGTCCACAAGTTAATGGTTTCTAACCAGATAAATTTATTAGAATTCCCACAGATTACCAACATATGAAGAAAGCAGTTTATGCAGGAAGCTTCGATCCACCAACAAACGGTCATCTATGGATGATCAAACAAGGAGCAAGATTATTTGATCTGTTAATTGTGGCAATAGGAGTAAGTCCTAACAAAAAATACGCTTTTTCTCTTGATGCAAGAGTTGAAATGCTGAGAAACATCACGAAACCATATCGAAACACATCAGTGGAAACCTTTGAGAATCAATTTCTGGTCAATTATGCAAAATCTGTAGAGGCATGTTATGTCTTGAGGGGCATTAGATCTGAAGGTGATTACGAATACGAACGTGCAATGAGATACATCAACAGTGATTTAGATCCTAATATTCTGACTGTGTTTCTGATACCGCCCAGAGAAATCGCAGAGATAAGCTCAAGTTTCATCAAAGATTTAGTTGGTCCTAGAGGGTGGGAAAAAATAGTCAAGAAATACGTTCCTAGATCAGTATACGAGAAATTGCTGAAACAGTTTAGAAACCGATCATAATCTGCCACACGCGTTTATCCCACACACTTTAATTTCATATTTGGCATTCACTATTGTAGAAGTAGCGCGTAGCACGCACACGTAAAACTGACAATTGTGGACCGGGCGGGACTTGAACCCTCCAACAAGTGGAGATATCTCCCACATCTCTCCCTTTTCTTCACTTCATCAAAAACATTCAGGCTCTCAAATATACTGTTTAGTGTAATAGGTACACAAAAGGATAACATTAAAAAAGAAAACTATGAAACATTATTAAGCTGGCGAAAGAAGGGAGACTGAGCCCTTTCGCGTGCGCGAGAGGTTTCAGTACAGAGAGGTTACTCAGCTGG
>JAUUWK010000073.1 GCA_030589055.1 Candidatus Bathyarchaeota archaeon
CGTTGAAGTCACTGCTTTACCTGACGCTGGCTACCGTTTTGACCATTGGATCTTGAATGATTCTCCAGCTGGGTCAGATATATCTATAAATATTCTGATGAACTCCGATCATAATTTGGAAGCGGTGTTTGCTGAAACTCATACATTGACAATCAATGTATCCGAAGGCGGCACCACTGACCCTACGTCAGGAACATACACTTATGAAACTCCGACACATGTTGTTGTTGAGGCAATTCCCTTTGCTGATTATGTCCTTGACCATTGGGAGTTCGACGATGAGAATATAGGCTCAGAAAACCCGGTCGAAGTTTATGTGGGAAGTAGTCACACTTTACATGCAGTGTTCGCATATTCCCCTCCACCGCCACCACCTTCAGTTTCCATAAGTCCCCCTTCAGCATCAATTCTCGTCGACTATTCAGTCACGTTCACGTCAACAGTTAGCGGAGGCACATCACCCTACACCTATCAATGGTATTTGGATGATAATCCAGTTTCAGGCGAAAATGCAAGCAGCTGGACTTTCACACCAACCTCCACTGGAACATACTACGTATACTTGAAAGTTACAGACGCAAACAACAACACTGCACAATCAGGCACCGCCATGATCACCGTTACATCTGTTCCTGTTGGAGGCTACTCAGTGTCCTCAATTAAACCTGTTGCAAAAACACCATTAATCGGCTACACCATGCTTCTACTGATATTCGGCGCAATAATAAGCTTAATCAAGCGTAAAAGAAAATAGACAATAACTTCTTCTTTTATAGTGTTTCAATGGTTGTCTGGAGCCTAGTTAATGGACGTAAAGAATAAACAGGATGAAAGCAAAGGGTTTAGTGGCGATAAAAGACCAATCTATGTGCTTATTACGATTTTGGTCATAATAATCCTAATGACCTATTTCCTCTACCAATATCCTAATCAGCCTAGCCAACCAAAAGCAGCAATAATAGATCAGCTAAGCAGTTCGCAATTAGCAAGATCTCGTTTTCCAAATCAAACCTTTATAGAGACAGTGAAAGAACTGTTATACAAGCGTTTTGCTCAAGTTGACTATTATTCTGATAATGCTACAGTAGACCAGTATAAACATCTTTCATCCTTAGGCTACAAACTAATAATTTGGAGAGCGCATTCAGCGTTAGACGAAAACCATTTCATTGCAATATGCAGTTCTGAGAAATATATCGAAGGAAAATACAGTGAATACTCGGCTGAGCAACTTACTTTGTGCAACATAACTGGTGATCCGAACTTGTATTTTGCAATAACCCCGAAATTTGTTGAAGAATGTATGAGTGGCAGATTTGAAGACACCGTTATCGTTTTTATGAGTTGTAACGGGTTAAATGAAGACTATTACAGGACTGCAGAAGCCTTTGAGGAGAAAGGTGTGAAAGTGTTCATAAGCTGGGATGGATGGATTGACCCATCTTACAATGACCATGCAATTGCTCTTCTCCTTGGGTACCTAATTGACAAAGATTACACCATCAAGGAAGCCGTCAACAAAATACCGCCATCTCCATTCTCTCCGTTTTATGGATCAAGTAAATTGAAATATTATCCAGATAACTCTGAAGTTGCGGACTATATTGTTCCGAATTATAAAGAGGGTAACATTTCAAGTAATATGGGACTTGCGGTGATAGCAATTCCAAGAAAAAAATCAATAAAGCATACTTTTTAATTTAGAATATCTTCTGACTAGAATACGGTAAAGTTCATTCTTTAAACTTTCTCCTATGGGCGACGAATTTCTAAAAGTCCCAATCTGTTCAGCTAACTCCTTGTCTTCCAAGACTTCAGCTATCCATTTTTCAAAGTCCCCGCGGTAAAAGTGAAACTCTAATGACTTTAAATTCATTTCTCTTATTTTGTCCACAAACGTTCTCAACGAGGCTGCACTTTCACCTGTATAATTTCCAATGGAAGTGAAAAAGTAAAATGCCTTTTCCCTTGAAAGGGTTCTCAGAATTCTTGAAGCCATTTTCTCATTCAATGCCCGTTTTCTCCTGATCTATTATGGGTTTCTTTTATAAATGTTAACTTTTGAGTTATCTGCTATTGAGAATTGTGTCTCTTTAAACTTTTTTGTAATCATTGATGTGCGAATCCTTAAGACTCCAGGCAATGGCGCAACCGAACATGCAATAAACTCATGAAGGCCTTCTTGGTTTTCTGCAATAACCTTTGCTATGATTAAAAGCTCTTCAGAAAGAGAGGTATAAACTTCCAGAATTTGTGGTGCTAGGCACAGTTTCTTTGCAACATTCTCACTTTCCTTAGGGTCTGTAAAAACAGTCATTATAGCAGTGATTATTTTAGCTCCAGCTTTTTCAGCATCTATCACAGTTGTGTACTTCTTAATGATTCCCTGCCGCTCCATTCTCTTTATTCTATCGTAAACCGTTGAATGCGCCATCCCTAAGCTTTTGCCTATAGCTGTGTAGGTCTGCCTAGCATCTTTTTGCAAAGCTTCTAAAATTTTCAGATCTGTAGCATCCAGAGTAACAGTGTTATTTTTGAATTTCAAGCCCTTGCCTTCCGTCTCGTATAAAGTACATGCTTTGTGCTAATTATTTTTGCTGCCGGAAAACTGTAGAAAAATCTCCGTTTTTCCCTCAGTTTTTCCATTTAAGTGTTCCGTAAAACTGTCGGCAAAAACGACTTCTACCTACAAACTTCCAATTTGGATACTTGCTATGTTACATTTTTGTGGAAAAACTGACAAATAAGTTTAAATCTATGGTTCGCATTATAGAATATTGTTATAGAAGATAAATCAAGAAAAGCTTGGTGATCAAGAGATGAAGACCCCTAAAATTCGGGAAATTCTTGAAAGGTTTAAATGTTTATGCAGATTTCATGGTTGGAAAACCTCTGAAAAAGACGATTGGATTGAAACTGAAAGTGGATATCACAACTTTCTATGGACTAGGAATATTCATCCTTCATCCTTCAAGAGTATAGCTGTAAACAGAAAATGTGTTGTTCGAGAGGGCTCATCTTACCGTGTTGTCGAAGCATCATACACTGCTTGGCTTCTTTCGGAAGCGCCATCCGAAACCTTGGCTAAAACAGTTTTTGAGAACCCGGATTTTTCCAAGAGGATAGCCCTCTACAATTTAAACCCAATGTTAGAAGGGAAAAACCTAGGCTTCAAACTAAACTGTACAGATAGCCCTGTTTTCCGAGAGTTCGAAATTTTTCTCAGAAAAGAGCTGAAGGTTAAACTCACCCCCATTCTTAATCCGACAATCGATCCTGCGGAACAGGTGGTCACAAAGCTCGCCTAACCATTGACTTAAATTCTTGGTTTACGCATCAAAGACTTGATAAGGGAAAAGCTTCTAAAAATAAGACTGTGAAGATTATGTCCCAAGACGCGGAAAAAATAAAGAAATTCGTGACGTTCAAGAAAAAACTTGAAAAAAGGGTTGAAGAACTACAATCTGAACTCAACGAACAGCGATTGATGCTTGAAGCGGTGAACTCTATATTGCTGGAAAAGGGATTCAAGCGTGTAGAAATCGCAAAGGCACCAGCTGCAACAGAAGTTTTGCCAGTGAGAGAAGAAACACCGGTTATGCCTCCTCAACCTTCAGCGAAATATGAAAACGTCATCTCACTAGAAACTGTTACGCGCGAACCTCTAGCAAACATCTACATAAACCAGGACTCCTTACGCGTTGTCTTAGCCGAAGACAAAAACTTCAACATTGACACACCGCCCTTCAAACAGTTTCTTGTCCAAAGGGTTTTAGCAAAAATGCAGGAAAAAGACAGTGAACTAGCCAGAACGGGACAGCTAACACCAGACAAAATTTTCTCTTACAACATTATCCAAGAAGACGACAGAATTCACGAAATAACCATCAAAAATTCTGATGATAACCGTTTAAGGGAACTCAAATCAAGCATACGCTGGACATTAGAGAAAATGTATGAGAAAACCAAAGATTAAACCTAAAAAAGGTCACTTGGAACGATCAAAGTAAATGTTCTTGCCCCTTGCTGAAACTGGAATTCCCATAATAACCGTTGCTTCCGACAGCAGACTCAGTTTTGAAGCAGCTGTGCCGACACGATACATTATGCGATTATCAACGTTCAACATGCTTGCAGTTTTTGCAGCTGAACCCAATGCTATCCCACGATCTAAAGCCTTAAAGAGACAGGTCGGCCCAAGGAAACCTTCAGCAAAAATTTTTCCAGCTTCGTCAAATTCTTTACAGTTTTTGTAGCCGCATGCCCCACAGTTCAGTCCAAAACTTTTGTTCCCCCGCACACTAAACAAAACTACTGCTTCTGAGTCTCTAACGTTTTTTGCGTCTCGTGTAAAACCTTCATTTTTTCTTTCTTCAGCTATTTCCTCCATTTTTCTGGCGATAGCATCTTTCTCCTTGTCATGAACAATTACAGTGAGAACGTCGGCTACGCCAGCTGATTTTGGAGCGGTTCTCGCAGCAATTAACATGAGTTTAGCTACTTCTAAAATTGCGTCCTTTTCTCCATTTTCACTTTCAATTATTGGACTCAACATCCACCGCTTACTGCATTGTTAGTTAACTCTGTAGACTATGGCAGTTTCGTATAAGCGTTTCAAGTTACTGCTTTGAAAGTCTTCTCCAGCATCTTGACTATCTCATCTAGCTGACCTGTGTATATGCCTACAGCTAAGAAGGAAACACCTAAAAGGAGCAGCAGTGCACCTATTACTCTGCGTTCTGGAACATCCATGCGCTATTACCCCAAATGTTTTTTCAAGCGCGCTTCAATGTGGTCTTTTGGAACCAGTCCAACAATTCTGTCAACTTCTTTTCCATTCTTAATTATTAACAGTGTGGGGATGCCGAAGATTTGGAAACGTCCAGCAGTTCTAGGGTTCTCGTCAACGTTAAGCTTTCCAACAAAAACTTTTCCGGCATATTCCTTTGCCAACTCTTCAACTATTGGAGATATGACCACGCATGGACCACACCAA
>JAUUWK010000038.1 GCA_030589055.1 Candidatus Bathyarchaeota archaeon
TCAAAGCCATCTTTGAAAAGCTCTCGTCGGACTTGAGCAACCTAGACAGAGAACTTCTAAACAGCGAGATTACGCAGCATTTAGACAAAGGAAACCTTTACATTAGACTTGATAAACAATCAGCTTGTTCAAAGGAACTTAAACTCCGTTCAGACGACCCAATACATTTCCGGATACACTTTAGAAAATCCAATTTAGAGGAAATTATGGAGATTTGCAGAAGATTTGGGATGCTTCTATGAAACGGAATTATGCCGATTTGCATTTACGCCCAGATTTGAGAAACAGTGAACTAGTTATACGTATGATAAAAAAAGCCTCTGAACTTGGATACTGCCTGATAGCAATACCGTTTCCACAAAATTTTCCCGAAGAAAGAATTCGAAAACTGCAGAACATCTGCAGAGAATACAAAACAGATTTCGTCTCACGTGTGGATTTGAAACCACAAACATCAAACGAACTGATAAGGAGCTTAAGAAAGCTCAGAAGAAGATTTGAGATTATTGCCGTGATATGCGAGTCCAAACATGTTGCAAGACAAGCCGCCAAAGACCGCCGTGTAGACCTCCTAAACTTCTCTTTTTATAGTCCCCGAAAAAGATTCTTCGACAAAGCAGAAGCCGAACTGGCTTCCAACGCTTTAGCTTCCCTTGAGATAGACGTAAAACCTTTGCTCACCTTACAAGGACCAACAAAGACAAGGCTTCTGTCAAGCTTAAGAAGAGAAGTCGCCATCGCAGAGGCATTCCACATTCCAATTGTCATTTCAAGTGGGGCTCCAAATGAACTACTTATGCGAAAACCACGAGAAACAGCAGCTTTAGCATCGCTTTTCGACTTAGAGAAGGTTTCGGCTATGAAAGCTATTTCAGAAAATTCTATGGCAATTGTCAAGAGAAACAAGGAAAAGCTCAGCCCAAATTTTGTTGCGCCGGGAATACGGCTGATTCGAGGAGGCGAAGATTGCTGAAAAAGGTGAGACGCCGCTATCTAGCGCTGAAAATAGATTCTGAAGAAACGTTTGGTTCAAGGGATTTCATGGGTGCTGTCTGGGATGCCGTTTCAAGGCTTTATGGAGAATACGGTGCAAGTCAAACAGGCTTAGCCTTAATTGACTATGATGCCGAGAAAAAGTTCGCCATCATACGCACCGTGCACACAACTGTTGATAAGGTTCGAGCAGCGTTAGCCTCAATAACAAGAATAGGAGACAAACCAGTAGCGATACACGTTCTAAAGATTTCAGGAACAATAAAGGCACTTCACAAGAAGATAAAGCAGTAACCCTGCATGAAAGCTTATTTGTCTGTTCTCCATTTTACCTTCTGGGGGATGATGTAGTCGTCCCAGTCTGAACTTATGCAGATGAAGAACTCATGACGGACAGACCCCACAATCTATCCAGCTATAAACAAAAACGTGCTTCTTTGACCCTTTTCCTCTTCAGCCCAAAAACTAAGGCTAGAATAATTCCTGCTATGAAGCCACCGATATGTGCCCAGTAAGCAACCATTCCTCCAACTTCAAAGATTACATAAAGCCACTGCATCACAAACCAGAATCCTAAGAAGATTATTGCCGGTATGGGCACAACTACTGGAAAAATTAGTGTGAATATTCTAGCCTTGGGATAGAGCACAAGATATGCGCCTAATACTCCTGAAATTGCTCCAGAAGCCCCGATAACTAAGTCACCTGAACTAAGGCTCTGAAGGCTTATTATGTAAGCGAAGCTTGCTGCGAACCCACAAATAATGTAGAAAACCAGATAGCTCATATGTCCGAAAATATCTTCAACGTTATCACCGAAAATGTAGAGATAAAGCATATTCCCAAGCAGATGAAGCCAGTCAGCATGCAAGAACATAGATGTGAAAAGCGTGTAAATTTTTTCTCCCCGAATAACATAGTACGGTGGCATTGCGAATTTTCCTTCTACATCTTCAGCAAAACTGCTGTCTATCAGACCAAAAACAGAAAGCCACGTAACCAGAAAAACAATCAAATTAACCATTATCAACATGCGCGTAACATGTGGAGTTGTAAAAGCCTTGTTAGCGTCTCTTATTGGAAACAAACACCAACCCACCAATTGAATAAATCTTAGCAAATATTAATTCTTAAGCTTAAACTGCCTCGGATACTTTCTCAAACATATCTAAACCATTAAGTAACGATGGTGGGCCGAGCCGGATTTGAACCAGCGACCTTCTGCACGTCAAGCAGATGTCCTAACCGAGCTAGACTACCGGCCCTCTCATTTTTGTTATCTAAAGAGGATTAAAAGTCTTTTTTAGAACTTTCGGTTTCGTTCCGAGTTTCGAGATAGCCTAGAATGCTTAGTAAGGCCTGCTCTCTGATTCTGCTTATGTTTGAACCGTTTCCTTGAGTTCTTCTGATTGAATTTTGTGGTAGTGTTATGCCTACTGTTTTTCTGCGTGGTTTATGATTTTTCACTTTTACTCGAGTGATTTTTGAAGTTAAGGCGAAGTTCACACATGACTATTCCTTCTTTTCTTTAGGTGTTTGTAGGTGTTTGGCTAGGGATGAGAAAGTCAAAGGCTGATAACGAACTTCGTCAGCCAGGTTTACAAGGAAGCTTTCAATTTCACCTAAGTCCAAAGAGTAAAATTGTTGTGCCCACCTCGTAAGCTCTGTGAAGGAACTGTAGTCTCTGTGAATAGAAATCATGATTGCGTTGTATCCACAGCCTATTCCTCTCTCAGCCATAATGATCTCAAAGGGGCCTTTCTTGTAACTGTCGCTTAGGATTTCCTTTGCTCTCTTAGTTTTTGCTGCATCAAAACCTTTTTTATATTTGAAAAATGTGACAGCCAATATGGCATATCCAAGTTTACGAAAGTCGGGAATAATTGTGTATTCTCTAATGTATCCTTCCTTCTCCAACCTCCTTCTTGTCCTAGTGATTGTGGGTTGAGAACTACCAATCTTCTTGGCTAGCTGCCTATCACTTAACTTGGAATTCCTCATAAGTTCAGAAAGAACCTTCCACTCAATCTCTCTCATGACTATTCCTTCTTTTCTTTCATAGCTTCCAAAATCAAGGCTTCAATTGCGTGGCTTCTACTGAAGTATTTGTGTGCTTTAACATTTTTTTGAAGCCAGTCTACACAGTTTTTAGGTAAGGTTATACTTAATCTCTCCCTTGCTACAGTTTTAACCTTACTTGTCATTATTCCTTATGTCCTTTTCTTACTTATCCGTATTATACTCTAAAGTAAAGAGATATATGTATTGTCATGTAATCTGGACATTCTAAAAGGTGAAATGAGAAAGTGACTGAGAGAGAAAATTAGGCTGACTGAATCATTTAAAAATACCATACAGAGTCTTTATCCATAAGACTCATTTTTTCTGGGGTATGATAGGGCATTTAGGGGTGTACACGTGTGTAACTGTCGTTAGTATTTTTCTTTCTCCTCTATAGAGAGGCACGCGCCCTCTCTGAAGGATAAAAGAGCTTAAAGAGTTTATTTACGAAATAAAGCGTCTGGAGGTAGCTAAGAATGTCCGGATTTATTGGTCAACGTGCTTTCAATGGGGAGAATAACATCTGATTGGTTTGACAGCTGCAAAGAAAACTGGTTTTTTCCTTGGAATGATTGGATAAGAGAGGTGCAAACACAAACGACCGATCTGCCTTACACGTTGATGGAAACTAAATCCTATCCTGTCCTTGCAGACGAAACAGATATTCAAATGCTTATGAAACTGGAAAAAGATGCAACCACAAACTTGAGTGAAATAGCCAAAAGTTTAGGAATAAGTCGTCAATTGGCGGATTTCCACTTCAAAAATCATCTAATAGACAGGAGTCTTATTGAAGACTACCCAATTTTTCTGATGCGATACGGTGACGAATCTCAGGTTATGGTTCTGTTCATAATGTCTTTTCATGATTATGAAACCTTAGCCAAGTTTGCAAGATCTCTCCTTGACAAGTTTTTCATTATAACTATGGGCAAAGTACTTAAAGAAAATGCCTTTCTCATGGAAGTGTTCCTTCCAACAATTGAATTCCGAAAATTCATTGATGCTTTGTCCAAAATGGCAAAAATGAAACTCTTACGAAGTTACAAGTATGTTATACAGGATTTAAGGATAAGACGCCGACAAACCATTTCAGGCGAATTCTTCAAAGGCAAATCTTGGATTTATGACCATGAAACTCACATGGAAATGTTGCAACAGAAAGTTTCAAAACACCTCCTCAAATTTGAAGAATATCCTAAGCCTTCATCTTCTGTCACAGCTAAAGTTAATAATCAAGGTTTGTTAAAGCAAGAAGTAAAGAAATAAAAGATTTTAGAAGGCACAAACCTATTAGGTTAGAGAGCCGGGATGGCAGAGTGGATAATGCGCTGGCCTTGAGAGCCTGTGGCCCTTCGGGGCCGCGTGGGTTCAAATCCTACTCCCGGCGCCACGTCAATGAATAAAGTTTATTTGGAACAATCGTCTTGATTCAATTTCGGCGTCTAGGGTTAGACTGCCCTGGTAGTATAGTCCGGTCACATGAAGGCGCTCTTCCTTCAATGCCGGAGTAGTATAGGCGGCTGTCGCCCGCCCGACCCGGGTTCAAGTCCCGGCCAGGGCGCTTTTTTCTGTTTGAGTGTTGTATCTAAGCGTCTTTTGGTTTACGTAAGCGATTTTTCTGGCGCAAACTCACAAATTGTGTTTAGGCATTTCGTTTCGTTTGGTTTTGAATTGAATGGTCCTCGTTCACTTGCCGGGCAAAAATAAGATGCAACAGGGCCATATGCTTTTCAGCTCAGCGGTCCACTTATCTATGAGTTCTTGGCGATCAACATTCTCAGTTTTAACCAAAAGATTTGCTTGGCGGGCGCCTGTGCGCATTTTCTGTAACGTTTCAATGTTCTTACACGCCGTAGGCTGGTTACATTCGCTACAATCGGCTATACTCTTGTTCGAGGCACAAGCTCTGATTTCACAGTTTGGCTTACCATCTCCCTTCAAGCATCCTTGACATGAGGGCATGGCTTGTATTGATGCAAGGCCCTTCATGAATTCCTTGAAGTCGAAGTCTTTAGGAGCCCACTCTTCCAGACCATACCCTTTGAGGATCTCCTCATACCTTTTCGTTAGTTCCCTTAAGACTCCATTGCCTACTACACAACTGCCACACCAGATTCCACAAAAACCAATTTGATTCTTCACATTTTCAAAAGCTTTGGCTTCCAACATATATGGCTCCATGCAACCTTACTTAGCCATGAACACCAAAGATCCTATAAACAATTCGCTCGCACCTAGCCTGCACACGCGCTATGTCTGATGCCTAAACTTCGTCCACATAAAGCATGTTTTTACCTCTGAAGAAGCGCGCGCGACGTTAAGTGTAGCTGAAGAGCGATAGTGTTATTTTTCTGTTTTGAGTATTATGATGCGAGAAAAAGGCTATGCCGTACTTCACCAGTAGACAACGCTTCAAAATGGCTCTTGGAGGCTTTCTGCTACTCATAGGATTCGTAGTCTTAATTGTCACATTTCTTGTGGTAACAAAAACAGTAGATGTCGAAAACGTTTTACAACCTGACTTGTTAGTTAATGTCATGGCAGTCATAGGGGGTATAGATATTCTTGCGGGAGTTTTATTGCTTCGTTTGCGATAAAACTTTGCTATTCGCTTCCTATTAACAGAAGGCCGCCGATCACATTCGCTATACCCACAAAAATCCACACTGCAAGACCTGAAAATGTTATTTCAGGCGATATCACAATCCAATCTGCATAACCAGTTGCCGTTGCATATGTAAAAAGACAAAGAAGTAAAGCTCCTGCCACTAACATTGAAGCGCTAAAGTATTTTCCAACTTTGTGTGAAATTTGGAGAACACCGAATCTCTCCTCCTCTACAGCTTTTTTTGTGGCTTTTTCAGCTTTTTTTTCAGGATGAGTAACAGGTTTAGATGGAGCACGCACCACAATTTCTTTTTCTTTCTTCTTTTTTGCCATATGAAACATCTTTCTCCATGATTTTATCTAAAGTGTGACCCCTCCACAGTTAAGTTTTTCCTGCTGTAAGTAGGTGATTAGCCTATGTTGGAATAATATATGTGATACAGGAATGTTGCGCAAGTTATAAATTGCCCTTTGTTAAGATTTATCAGACTAAATTGTAAACGGTGGAGAGAGTGTCTCAAGAAACTGTAACGTCTATTCTTCCATTCTCTACTCTATCTGAGAATCGTAAGGAACTGTTTACAAAAGAAATTGAGAGAGCTGCGATTTTCTGTTTAGCTGAGCTGGAGCGAGCAAAGGGTGGGGGACTCGTCTTGAAACAACCTCCAGAAAAGTTGGCTTTCATAGCAGAGGTTTGTTATCCTTTTTGGCTTGTCGATATAGGCGAGATAGCTTTTCTTTTTGATGGATTAAGCACCCTTTCCCACACATTGACTTACTTGCCAATTCCAGATATGCAAGCTTTTCTTGACAACGTAAAGAGAAGCTCCAAAACACGTCAAGCTTACATGACTTTTCTCTCCAGCAATCTTAATTACTTTCAAGCTTCAACTAACGAAGAAAAGAAAAAAATAGATGGACTTGTTACTGACCCTGAATTTCTTAACGATTTTATCCCAAATCTATCTGAAGCTACACCAATTAAAACTTCATTATCAAACGTAGTAACGGTTTCGCCTACTATTGATGAATCCTCAATTATCTCTATCAAGGAAGAACTTCTAAACCTAAAATCGAAATTTGCAGAAGAAGTCAATGTTCTTTACACATGCATGAAACTCATTAACGCAAAGACCGAAAACTTTATAAAAGCAATCCGTAACGAAATAGAAAAAGTCGAAGAAAAACTCAGCCAAAAAATTGAGAAATGCAAAGCTTCTATCGAGGAACAAGTTGACGAGATACGCAACAACTACGATGAAGAAGTAACGGAATATTCCCAAAAAATTGAAGAAGAACTTTTCAGTCTGCAGCAAGAAAAAATCAAGTTTGAAAAAACAAAGGAACAGTCAACCAGCGAAGTTGAACGTTGTGAGGCAGAAATAAAGACCTGTGCGATCAGTGAAGACAGTGTTAGTGAGCAAAAATGGAGAGAGAAGAAAAATGAACTCAGGAGACAGCTTTCCGAAATTGGAACTGAACTTAAGGAGCTTGACAAAGAGATAAAAGAAGTTAAAGGCGAGAAAAGCCTGAAAATTTTTGAACTAAAGTCGGAACGTGACGCGAAGATCAAGGAAGCTATGAAGGATTTGGTGGAAATCGAATCTTCGCGAGATGCCAAAATTAGGATATACGAGGAAGAAATGGAAAAGTTTGAAGAGTTGACTTCAAGTATAATCGGCCGGATCGATAATCTGGCAAAACTGAGGGAAAAATCCATAGATGAATTCGATAAACTTGGAGTTCCACAAAAACGGAGAAAATGCGCATTAATCCATATGCCTTTTTACTTAACCTGCTATCAATCTGAATCAGGGAAGCGTTATGTGCATTTTCCTCCGTCAGTGGTGAGCAGTGTAAGTTTTTCAGTGAAATTCAAGGGAGCATTCGGCAAGGCCAAAATCAAGCAGCTACTTCAGCCACGTTCCAAAAAAATAGTTTCGCTTCTAACCAGGTTTCCCCTTTTAATGGAGCAAAACGCTGTGTTTAATCGAGAAATGAATGAGGCTTGTGCCAAAACTAACATACTAACGAAAAACTCATGCAAATCAATTAGAATCGGATTGGAAATGCTCAAGGATGAAGGCTGGTTCTCAGAGAAGGAACACGAATCTTTCAGCCAAATCCTAACATGAAACAATTTTTCCTGCCACTAGGAAGACATCCGTCAATTCTCCTCTTTCATTTCAACGGTGTGCAGTAATGTTCAAGATGCCTGCTGAAATGGTGATTGCGCTGATAAAGAGTGTAATATAACTAGGTATATTTGGGAAAATGGAGGACATAAGGTTTGCTTGGACTAAACAAGTTAGCAATGCTAGGGAAACACCTATACCTAAACCCGCTCCTCCTATGGCTATCTGTAGTCGATTCCAACCGATCATTCTGAGATAATATGTCATCAGAACTAATGCTGTTAATCCAATACTGGACGTCATTGCATCTACAGCATTAACATCTCTCAGGAGCATGGGAAACACGAGAAGTGCAATGGATAAAACGACGCCAGCGATGGGCGTGAAAGGATACAGTGGAGTTTTGAATGGTCTTTCAATATGTGGCTTTTTCTTTCTAAGCTTCAAAAGAGAGAGATTCACTAAAGCAAAAACTAATAGCGATCCGAAGCTCGCTGCGTATCCTAGGAACTCTACGGCTCCAATCGCGCCTAAAAGCGTTACGAAAAGTGAACCAGCAATTATTGCGACGTAAGGGGTTCCAAACAGTTGATGAACAGAGCGTAGAACTCTTGGCAGATAAGCGTCTCGACTCATCCCTCGGAGTATACTTGCCTGAACGGTTAAAGACGTACCCAATGCCGAGAGACTCGCAACCATTCCGGCAACGGCGACCAAGGCACCGCCACCCCAACCGAAAATTTTTTGAGCTGCAAGGTTCAGCAAAGGGACCTGCCAATCTGCTTCATTGCGCATGAGCTGAGCTTCTTCCAGC
>JAUUWK010000029.1 GCA_030589055.1 Candidatus Bathyarchaeota archaeon
ATTATCGAGGTTTACAGATACAAGTGACCAATAAGGAGCTTTCCATTAGTTACGGCTTGTTCAATCGCAAGCACATTCCAATATCAAACATAGTTGCTTGTGAACACACCAAAGCTCATCTTTGGAAATATGGAGGCGTAGGCGTCAGATACTGCTTCACTGACAACTCTTGGGCTTACATAACGTCATTTGGTGATGCTGTTAAAATAGTCCAGCGAGAAGGCAGACCTTTCGTTTTCTCTTCAAATAGCCCTGAAAAACTCTGTGACGTCATTCATCAAATTAAAGAGTGCACTTGAAACCGTCCGTTATAGCGTACGCAAAAAAGTTATACTGGTACTGTGGAAAGGTTTAGGTTATTGCGAGGAAAAGTGAGACATGGTTAAGTATGTTTTTGTCACGGGCGGCGTCTTAAGCTCGGTTGGTAAGGGTATTATAACTTCTTCAATAGGTAAGATGCTTCAAGCAAGAGGCTTCAAGGTTACAGCTATAAAAATTGATCCTTACGTGAACGTTGACGCTGGTACGATGAATCCCTACATGCATGGCGAGGTTTACGTTACTGACGATGGAGGCGAGACAGACCTAGATTTGGGAGGGTATGAACGTTTTCTTGATTTAAACCTGAAAAAGGAGAATAACATCACCACAGGCATGGTTTACAAAGCGGTTATCGAAAAGGAAAGGCGTGGCAGCTTTCTGGGAAGATGCGTCCAAATTGTGCCCCACGTGACCAACGAAATTAAAAAACGCATACGCACCGTTGCAAAACGCTCCAACGTTGATGTTACCCTAACAGAGGTCGGTGGAACCGTCGGAGACATTGAAGGCTTACCTTTTCTAGAGGCCATCAGACAGATGCGTTTGAAAGAAGGATACGAAAACACCTTGTACGTGCACATCGCTTTAGTTCCAATACTGGACGTTACGAAAGAGATGAAAACAAAGCCCTTGCAGCACAGTGTTAACGAGTTGAGGCGCATCGGTATTCAGCCAGACATAATAGTAGCTAGATGTACAAAGATGATAAACTCTGAGGCTTCAAGGAAAATAGCTTTATTCGGAACTATACCTGAAGGCGCTGTATTCTGCTCTTACAATGTCGAAACGATCTATGAAGTTCCACTAATTTTAGACAAGCAGGGGATGGGTGGGTTTATCTGCAAGAGGCTCGGGTTCCCAGAGCGTAAACCTGACTATAAAGAGTGGAAGGATTTTGTGGACGCTGTATTGAATCCTGAACACGAGGTGGAAATTGCTTTAGTGGGCAAGTATGCGGGTTTAACAGAGAGTTATGTAAGCATGAATGAAGCATTGAGGATTGCTGGAGCAACATGCAGAACAAAAGTTAGTATTCGCTACATTGAAGCTGAAAAGTTCGAACAAAATCCAAAAGAAGTTGAAATTCTCAGGGGATTTAACGGCGTATTTATCCCGTACGGTTTTGGTCCAAGAGGCACAGAGGGAAAAATAATGGCAATTAAGTTTGCAAGGGAAAACAACCTACCGTTTCTTGGAATATGCTACGGTTTCCAACTGGCCGTTATAGAATTTGCACGTCACGTCTGCGGCTTAGAAAACGCGAACAGCACGGAAATCAATCCAAACTCGCCTCATCCAGTTATCGATTTGATGCCGGAGCAGAGGGGAATAGAATACAAAGGTGCCACAATGCGGTTAGGCGCTCACAAAATAATATTAAAACCAGACACAACTGCTTATGCCCTGTATAGAAGCAAGGAGATTTATGCACGGCACCGCCACAGATTTGAGGTCAACCTTGACTATCTAGCGAAAATGGAGGAAAACGGTTTAGTATTTTCTGGAAAAAGTGCAGACGGAAGAAGAATGGAGATTTTGGAACAGCCAGACCACTTTTTCTTTTTCGCTTCACAATTTCATGGAGAATTTCGAAGCCGCCCGGGAAGACCAGACCCAGAATACTACGGTTTTGTTAAGGCATGTTTAGACAGAAAGTCAGGCAAGCCTAAACCTGAATTTTGAATTTGTATTCAGATGTGTAGGTCCCGGTTTCATGTGCGTTCTCTAAACAGCGCACGCAATTAGTTTGAAAGCCTTGTCTTATCTCTACTATTTTGTGATGGATGGTGACCTTGGAACGAGTAGAAGACGTTTCAGAGTCTTAGTAAAGTGTGTGGTTTCAAGGCTCACTACTGACTTTGACTTTAACCTTCAAAAGGAAGTATAGAGATGAAGCAATCAGAGTTACATAGACTTTTAGCGGAACAAATGAGAATTGGGATAGGAAACAAGGTAAAAGAAAAGATAAAGTCACGATTCTGAAATTCACAATGTCAAAGAAACTTTCAAGGGATGGTTAGATCTAGCAGAGCGCTCCGTGAGTCTAATGTTATTGTTGAGGAAAATAAATTGACTGTTACTAGAGAGAGTCCTGTAATGTGCGCTGCAACACTGGTGGCCAAACAGATTAATTTGCCGTTGACAATAGTCTGTAACATAGTTCCTTGCCAATATTCAAGGGCGTTGCCAAAGCAGTCAATGTCCACATTAGACATTCGAACGTTCAATGAGTGAACATAAATGCATTGATATTATCGAAATACCGTAACTGAATTCCGGAAGACGCCACTTCTTTTCCTATGCACATTAATAGGTATAGAAGATTGTTCCAAAACCTATAAAAATCTCCAGTCCATTTTTGGAGTGAGGGGATGAAAATGAAAGGCAAGTTTCTATTAAGTATGTCGTTTCTACTTCTTCTACCAGCAGCTCTCAGCGTAAGAGTAAACGCGGTTCCTTCCATGCTACAAGTCGCCGAGATAGAAGTGATAAACCCCTCAACTGGAAACTGTAACTTTACATTCTCATACAGCAACGCCACTGTAGGCACTCGTTTCAACGCTACGGTTTGGATATCCGATGTTTCTGACTTGTTCGGTTGGCAAGTCTCCTTAAGCGTTAACGATACTCTTCTCAACATTACTGATGCATGGATTCCAACGTGGGACCCCAACTACGTACTATATGGACAAGCTTCAGTTCAGCCCGCCCCGGCTTTCTACGACTTTGACAGCGACAGTGTAATGGAAAGCGTGAAAGTGGGTGATTCTCTACTTATGGGAACGCCCTTCGCAGGCGATGGATTACTAACAGTTATCGAATTCGAAATAATTTACGCGCCTCTAAGCGGCACAGTATCATCTGACCTAGAAATAGACAGCTCCGACACATACGTCCTAAACTATGACCTAAACGAAATTTCATGCACGAAAACAAATGGATACTACGAATACATTGGACCTGCCGGTCCTGAGCCTCCCCATGCAGCATTCACGTACTCGCCACCGACTCCTTTCATAGGCACCGTTATAACTTTTGATGCCTCAGCTTCTACACCAAACGGCGGTACCCTAGACAGCTATATTTGGAATTTCAACGATGGCTCACCAGAAGCTACAGAAAGTGACCCAGTAATAACACATTCCTATGCTTTTAATGAAACTTTCAACGTGACTTTGACTGTTGTTGACAGTGAAGGCCTCAACGACACCACCTGGGAGCTCGTAACAGTTCTGTTTGAACCTGAAATTAATGTGGATCTAAACGGCGACGGCAAGGTTGACATAAAAGACGTAGCCACAGTTGCTGTCGCCTTCGGTTCTTATCCCGGACATCCGCGTTGGGACGAAATTGGAGATGTGAACAAGGACGATCAAGTCTGTATGAAAGACATAGTATTGGTAGCTTCAAATTTCGGTCTAATACTCTAAACTTCCTCTTTTTAATTGCTTCTAAGTATACAGTTCTTGCGCGTTATGGGATTCCGACTAGCGTGTGTTACCTTCAAAATCCATCGTGCTGGCTTGGATAATTTTTGGTGGTTTGCATGATAGCTTTAGTCAGGAGTATGGATGGAAATTAGGGAGAAATTGGAAACGTTAATAATCTTGTTGAGGCAAAAAGGGGAACCCATGAAAGTTAGGAAGATTGCTGATTTCGTGCATCAGTATCTAATGGAGACAGGAAAGAACGAGTTGGATAGTGTTTGGGGGCATAAATATCGTTGGGAACACACGTTACGCGTTCCTCACTGGGTTTGGCAATTGGCGGTTGAAGAGAAAGCAGACATTGAAAAATGTGTTATCGCAGCATTGTTACATGATTTTTCTAACGGGCGCGAGAACGTCCGATTTCGATTTTCGGATAATTTGGAGTTTTCAACAAGTAAAGATGAGATTCTGTTATCTACCTCATTCATCTTTAACATGGTCAGGCCATATAAGATTCGTCATTTCCAAACATAAATGTTAGCTTTGGCGCTTATAATTATAAGTATTTCATAAAACCGTCTTATATTATAAAATAGATACGTTTATATCCTCAAATCCATTAGTTTCGAAACAGGAGGCGACTAATATTGTCATGTGGATGTGGAGGAAAGAAGAAAACATCACAACCGGAAGATCCCTGTTCATGCGGTAGCGGAAAAAAATACAAAGACTGCTGTGGGAAATAAACACAAGACCCTTCATAATTCTCCCTCACTTTTTTGAAAAGGAGCCATAATGCGTGCTATCCTTAAAGAAAAAAAGGTTTTTTGTAGTTAAACAAACTCTCGTGCTAGACAACCAGTTTTTCTTTCCAGGATCTTTCTTTATACTGTGTTTATATGTTAAAGAAAAAAAATGGAAGATAAAGCGACAGTTATGAGGAATAGCACTATTTCCTAATAATGACCGTTTTGTCTCTTTTGATAATGACTGATTTTCCGTTACCTTTACAAATCATTTCGTCTGGGCTTTTTAGAACTACTTTGTCATTATTTGACACAAACATGATGTCCATTGCTTTGTAGACCAGTTTGGAACCCTTAGCGACAAGTATGTCTAATTCGTTGTCTTCGTTAGGGAAAGCAAAGACTAAGCCGCGGTCTCCGTCGAAACATCGACAACTATGAATTCTTCCTCTGAAAAACGGATCACACAAATCTTCTGCTCTAGCTATAAATCCTTGTTGACTTTCATAGCCCATTTTTGCCAAGTCTTCCTCGCTCGCTTCGGTGAGGCGTTCCCGTATTTCTTCTGTATTTCCTAGCATTAGAAAGGGTTCGTTTAGCTCTTTCTCAACGGGTTTACCGATAGCGCCTTCCTCGGTTTCGACTATGGCGTCTAGAAGTAGTTTGCCTTTTCCGTGTAACACGTAACCTTTCTCTTCATCATCTAGCTTTACTGGGATGGCTAAGGTGTCATTGCTAATATCTATGATGCCTTTCTCTGTTTTCCACAATGTCATAGCTTCTGTTGTTTTTGAAACGGCGTTACCTAGTTGATAGTCTTGCCGTGTCATTTTTGATTCCCTCCTTGAAGAAATCGGGTGACTCGTCTTGCCATCTTGTATGCAGTTCTGCCCGGTATGGTGATGAGGTAGCGTCCTCTCACTTTTTCTTGAACCACCAGTCCTGCTTCTTCAAGCACGTTTAGGTGGCTTGAAAGTGTGCTTGTAGTGATTTCTGAGAGCTTCTCTTGCAGCTCGTTGATGTATTTTCCGCCGCGCATAAGTCCATGTAGTATTTTCAGTCTGTGCTCGTGGCCTAAGGCACTCATAACTTCGGCTACTTTTTGAAAGCTGACTTCGATCTTATCCTCTCTTCTGCGGTGCGGTCTCTCTCTGAGGATTCTGACACCTCTCGGACCGATAAAAATGGATTTTTCTAGTTCTCCATGTATGCCTTCCGCAACTCCTTCCATGACATCTCCAATGTAGTCGTGCACACGGTTACCAATGTCAATGTAAATTCCACGTCTCTTTTCCCGCTCGCTTCCTGTAATATCCCTGAATTGTTCTTTCAAGTCTGCAAGTTCCTCTTTCAGTTTTTTCATCTCTTCTTCCAGTTCTTCAGACAATTCTATTGTCACACTCCTTAACTTCACCATCATCGATTTGAGTTAGATAGCAATCTAATAGAAAACGACACATATAAATATTACGCGCTCGTCTGCAACTCTAAACTTCCGTTGATGCGTTCCCTCAAGTCAAACAGAAAGCTCGAACCCTGCACAAATATGAACTTCTTTCGGCGCGTACTTCTTCATGATATCGTTAATATCAGTGTCAGGCATTACATGCGCATACAGTTCGGTTATGTGCATTCCATTTTCATCCAAAGGTCTCAACTTCTCGCGTTTGTCTATAAGAACATGATGATATTCAAAGAACCTTTTGAACCCAAACTTTTCGTAAAATTCTTTTGCACCCTCTTCGATGCTCCAAGCTTCCAATCTTTTCACACCCTGTTTCTTCGCTTGGCTTATACCTTCATTAAGAAGCTGTGTTGCCACACCTCTTCTTCTATATTCCTTAAGAATCCCAATGTCCCATAGCATTGCGTTTCCTTCAACTTTCTTATAGCAAACACTTCCTGGAACATCTTCCAATTCGATATCCAAAAAACCTATGATGTCATTATCATCAACATAAACCAACTCGATAGACGGTCTCTCATACCGCGGTTTCTCCGTCAAAAACCTCCGTTCATTAGAGCCGAGATAAGCCATAACATGGCACTTCAGCCATTGCTCCTCATCTACGCTATGATAACTTCTAATATTCAACGCCATAAGTCCCCACACAAACAATAGATTATCTGTTTTCTTCAAAAACGTTTTCCTCAGAAAATACTAAGCCAATCACTCTCAGCCTTTTTCTGTTCCATTAGTCCTCCCACTAGGAGCTTCAACTATACTCAAAAAAAACGTAAACTCTAAACTAGCTTTCACGTGCAAATGAAATTTCAACGTCACAAGCTTCTAAACCAAGAAAAAATAAGCCCATAAAATCTAAGCTGACTTATGACTAGAAACTCTACTGAATTCAAAGCACTTGTGCCAAGAGGTGAAGTCATGGTCGATAAAAACGATGTGAAAGAATCAGACGAGAATTACTTTTGTCACATTGTTATTCCTTGTGGAAAGTTTGAAGAGTCGAAGCTCTTCTATGAAAAAGTTCTTGGATGGAGAATTCAAGAACAGCCCGGGACGACTTGTTGTTGGGACATTCTACCATCATCAAGAAAAGGAGCGAGCGCTGAATTGAACGCGGAAGAAGAAGTGGTAGTTCCAACGATTTATACATCTAACATCGATGCAAAACTAGAACTAGTCGAAAACTCTGGCGGTAAGAAACTTGAGGACAAGACACCCATCGGCGAGAAGGGAAAATACGGATACTTTGCATTATTTTAGGACCTCATGGAAACAAGATGTGTCTTTATTCTGAAAAATAATCCCAGCGGCAAGAAAAACAAGCAATTAGCACTCCATCCAATTGTAAACTAGAGATTTTTTTTGACAATATCGAATAGCTCGCACGTGAACACACGCGGAAAATATGCTAATGGACTAAAGACCTATTTCTGCAGTGTATTTCTTGAGCCCTTCGAGGGCGATTTCAAAGAATTTTTCTCTCGGAACTCCATTTTTTTCGCAGAAGAGGATTCTTTCCCTGTCGGCTCCTCTAGCAAAGTCTTTAGCCTTAAACTTCTTCTTTACAGTCTTGACTTTCACGTCTGCCAGTTTCTTTGAAGGCATCACCAAAGCACAAGCAACCAACAAACCTGAAATAGCATCACAACAAATCAAAGCCTTCTCGATCCTACTTTCAGGAAGAACACCGGTACGCTCGAAATTATGAGCCTTAATAGCCCTAAGAACTTCCTCAGAAACTAATTCCTTCAAAATCTCCCCAGCCAAAACACCATGCCTTTCCCATGCATCACCTATCTTTTCATAATCAATATCATGAAGCAAACCAGTCAACCCCCACAAATCCTCATCCTCCCCCAAGTACCTCGCCAAACCCCTCATAACCGCCTCAACAGCGATCATGTGAAAAACAACATTCCTTTTCTTAACGTTTTCTTTAACCAAGCTAAGAGCTTCTTCCCTCGTTAACATGAAGCCACCACGTGAATCGCTAATGTCGCGCTATTCTTTTATAACTTTCTTCGTTCGCCTGGAAAGACTTTATTCAAATTCTCCGTACATCTGGTCTGGACCCAACGTGTCAGGATATTTCTTTCGCAGCATACAACGTGCAGCATAGCATCAATGACATGCGTCCGCATAGAATTCATCATGCGGCAAACCAAACTTTTCAACCAAAGCAACGGGGCCACCACGAATCAAAGGCTCAAGAATTGGATTCTCACAAGGATTATATTCTTCAATTATTTTTGAGAAAGGCTTCTGCCAAGCATTGCCAATTGAAAGACCTTGACAAACATGAACATACCCAAGAGGATCAACATGAACCCTTTCGGGATCAACAAGGTCTTCGTAGGGGCATTCCGTGAATTCACGCCAAGGTTTTTTGTCTGCTTCTTGTGCCAATTTTGAGGTTGCTCTCCCCTTGTACATAAGCTCATACAAACCTACTTTTGCTCCTTCAATTTCACTGGGGCACGAAACCTTCGCCTTTGGATATTTAATTGAAAGTATTTCAGCCTTCATGTTCAAGTCATTTGCAGCCTTCACAGCATTTTCCACCTCCTCAATTCGCCAGTTTTCTCCATGATAAAGGTCACTGCTTAAGCTCAATTCGACATTCTCAGCTTTAGCCATTGGAAGAAGCCATTCCACAGCATCTTCCGGAGAAGTAGCCCAATAACAGTTCGAAAGAACCTCCACACGAAAACCAAGCTTCACAGCCTCCTCAACAGCCCTAACCATAATCGGATAATACAGAAAATGTTCCCCTCCCTCTAATGAAACAAAATCCACGGTTCCCAGATTCTTGGCTTCTGCCAATACATTCTTAATCTGTTCAATAGTGAACACGCCTCCAGCCTTCGGACTGCCCCAAACAAAACAATGGTCACATTCCACCTCGCACCTATAAGTTAGAAGAAAATGAACACCCTTTAGCTTCAATCAGCAACACCGTTTTCAAAATCAAACGTTCAGTCATAATTAAATCTTGAGATAGAGGAGAAAGGTTTGATAAGTGTTTAAGACGCTTCTGTCGCTTCGTCAGAGTTGTTAGGAAATAGCAATGTAGACTTTTTTATTGTCCAGTTGATATTCATGCCATTCTGCGTCGACTTCTCGGCTTTCATGTAAATAAACTTTTTCAGCGCGGACAAGTTCCTTCATTTTCTTCAAATATGGTTTTAAGAGGTTAACACTTCTCTCTTCCAGTTTGGCTATGTGAACAGCGTTTAAAACGTCAGTTGGCACGTAACCAAGCTCCTTCCTCAGGGATTGGACTCTGCGGGCTAAGTCGCGCATCAAACCTTCACCCAGCAGATCCCAGTCGCGGAAGGTGTTCAAGAAAACCTGCGTGTCTCCTTCCGACGCGGAACCCCACTCTTTAGAAGAAATATACTCTGAAACTTTTCGAGTGTACTCCGCTGTTTTAACATTTACGAGTTCCAAGAATATCTCTTCCAAATCCGTTAAGGACTTGGATATCTTTTTGGGAGATGCAACAACCACTTTGCGGAGCGGCCAGCGTCTCTTCAGCTTTGCAGACTGCCTTGCAGAATAAACCAGTGAAACGCAACGAAAGAGATTCTCGAAATCTTTTTCTAAGGGTTCGTCTCGCATTTCTTTACTTGGTGTAGGCCAGCTTTCAAAGTTTACCGATTCATGTAGTGTTTGGTCAAGTCGTTTGTAAGCTTTTTGATATAAGGACTCGCTTAGGTATGGGGTAATCGGATTGAACAGGAGCGTGACTGTCTTTAGGGTGCGCCATAGGTTTGCGTAGATTGTTAGTCTTCTGTCTAGGGTTTCCGGATCATCTGTCCAGAGTTCTTTGCGGATCATAGGCACGTAAAGGCGGCTTAAGGTGTCTATGACGAAGTCTTCTAACGTTGCCAGGGCGATGTTGAATTCGCATTTATCCAGTCCAACCGTGTACTTCTCTATTGCTTCTTGAAGTTTTGACAGCAGCCAAAGATCTGTTTTTTTAAGCTGTTTCTTCTGTTTCGCCCACTCAACCGTGTGTTTTTGCGGGTCAAAGTTGTCGTATTCAGCGTTTTGCACGAAGAACCTGTTCAAATGGTACAGTGTGGATAGAACTTGATATGGACGACGTCTTAGGTCCTGAACGTCAAAATCCATGAATTCGATAGGCGAACACTTTCGCAATAGATAGAATCTACACACATCTGCCGAACTTTTTTCAAAAAGCTTATTGGCTTCTATTACATTTCCGACGCTTTTGCTCATTTTTCTACCTTTTGCGTCTTGAGTTAAACCTTGAAACAAGAACGCCCTGTAGGGTGCTTCTGCTTTTCCAGTTAGTACGACATGTTCCAGCAGTAGCGAGTTTGCCCATCCTCTAGTTTGATCTATCCCCTCTGTTAGAAAGTCAAC
>JAUUWK010000011.1 GCA_030589055.1 Candidatus Bathyarchaeota archaeon
AAAGCCGTGAAAGCCTTGAAATGTTTAAGAATTTATGGGAAGATTCTGGAAAAGCATTAACTATATCTTAAAGAGTTACTGATTTTCTATTTGTGATTGTTGTTATTTCAGGTGAAAGCTTGTCTAGGCAATTGAAGCATCTCGATAGAAAATTCACAAGGCAAATTATTAACTTTTGCAAGGGTATTGCTGGTTCCAGCCAAATCACGGCAGCATGTATAGTTGGTGATTATGCTCTAGGACTGAGCAAAGCAAAAGGACTTCTAGAAATATCGCTTATAATTCGCAACTTTCAGCCTCGACTGATGAGTTACGTCAAAGTTTTGAACGGTAGAACAGTTATTGTTTTTGCCGTTGACGAATGGATCTTTGAAAGGGATGTGGATAGAGGATTTTTGGGCGAGGCTTTGGCTGAAAGAATAACTTTTCCGTACATCGCATTAAACAACGAGGATTACCTGCATCTCCAAGAGGTCAAATTGAAAAAACGTTTAATTCTTGAACTTATGGAAAACCTCGTTTTGAATTTTCCGGAGTTATCCTACACTCTTCATATAGAGCCAAAGTATTTTATGTATGAAACTATGATGAGCAGAGCCCGGCTTTTCCCACCGATGATTCACACCGTGTTAAACTTCATGCAAAACAACGGTAAAAACAGGAATGTCAAATCGGCTATGCACGGATATTTGGAGGCATTGACAGAATTAGAAAAAGAAGATATAATTACGTTTTCAGACGGATACGTGAAAATCTCTAAACAATTTGTGGAGAAAACTGAAAGCAAAAGAACTCGTTTCATAAATCTGTTCAAAACTGCCCAAAGGACATTATTCACTTCCATGCTTGGCACTTTTTCAAAGACTCTAAGTGTTCTCTCGCAAAATAGAGGAACGCTTCTCAAGTTTCACTGGAATGTCGAAGAAAACTCGAAAACTATCCATCAACTTGAAGATCCCCTCAGATATTTGTATATTCCTACGGCTCGTGGACTTGTTCCCTTGTCGGACAAAATGGATATTGAAGCTTTTGCAAGGAAAGTGCTTTCAAGAAGTGAGGAAGCTGAAATTGAGATTGAGAAGATTGGTGGTGTTTTGAATGATGTCTATCTGATTAGGTCTTTTGCAGACAATGACGAAAAGAAGGTTGTCGTTAAAAGGTTCAAGGATTGGTCCAGTTTCAAATGGTTCCCCCTCAATCTATGGACTCTTGGAACAAGAACCTTTGCTGTTTTGGGACGCTCAAGGCTTGAAAGAGAATGTGCCATAAATCAGCAGTTATACACTATGGGTTTTGATGTTCCAAAAATTCTGTATGTAAGTCATCGTGAACGCTTAGTTTTCATGGAGTATGTTGAAGGAGAAAAACTTGACAAAATGATAAAAAGGATTGCGAACCTAAAGACAACTGAAAATGCAAAAAATGAATTAAGCGTCATAGGTAGGGTTGGCGAAAAATTCGCAAAAGTACATGCTTCAGGCGTAGCTTTAGGAGACACAAAACCTGAGAATATTATGGTCAGAGAAAAAAATGGTGAAATCTGCCTACTCGATTTGGAGCAAGCATCTAGGAAAGGTGACAAAATTTGGGATGTTGCAGAGTTTCTGTACTATGCCGGGCATTACCTTCCACCGTTTTTTGGAACACGACCAGCAAAGCTTATTACAAAAACATTTATAGGAGGATATTTAGGGGCTGGAGGAGACGTTAAGCTTCTTAAAAAAGTTGGAAATCCGAAATACACAAAGGTTTTCAGCATATTCACTTTTCCAAATATAATTTTAGCTATCTCCAACATTTGTAGAAATGCAGGTAAATTGAAGGAGTAAGTATAGTCAATAGAACTCCCCGATATATTTCTGACAAAGCGGATTAAATCGCAAAAAAGGAAAGACGCAATAGGTGATGGAGCTTATAACCTTTAATTTTCTCAGTGAATTCAGCATTACCTATTAGAGTCCTCTCTGATATGCGGTCAGCTTCGGTCTTCAATTGAAGACTCGACCTGACCTTACCTTTGGTATCGCCGCAACATACCGCACATTTCACGCATCTAAAATGAACGTGTTTTGGATACTCAGAGCTCAAGATATTTCGTCAGATTATCTCACAAAACACGCAAAAGACAGAAAAGATTATTTTTTGCCTTTCCTATGTCTTGTAGGAAGCTCAACTTTCCTTTTCTCTTTCTTCTGCATCTTCTTGGCTCTTTTTATTTGTCTATGCTGTTCTCGACCTGCAGCTTTTGCTTTCTTGCTTTTTCTAGCCATATTTTGACCTCCATTGCGTGGCATAACCACATGATACTTACTAAAAAATATTACTATCCTCTTCGAGATTGATTCTTATTGCTTTTTTTTAGATCTATTGCGTAAATGTGTTTTAGGGTTTCTAATCACGCACTGTTAAAAAGTCTATTTATGATAGACGATATGGAGAGTTCCTTTGTTGTGGGTGTAAGAATTGGTAAAGGTAAACACTTCGTTGGCGTTTTATGGTGGAGTAAATGAGATTGGTGGAAACAAAATCCTACTCCAAGACAGAGGCACAAAAATCTTCTTGGATTTTGGCATGTCCTTCGCCTTAGAAAGCAATATTATTCGTTGCTTTTCCTTTCGCCTCGAAGTGAAAAAAGCCCGCAAGAGCTTGGAATTTTACCGGAGCTTGAAGGATTTTATAGGTTTGATGAGAAGACTCCGGAAGTGAACGCTGCTTTCCTTTTTCATGGACACTTGGATCACTCAGCTTACATATCTTTCATAAACCGTGAAATCCCAGTGTACTGCTGGAAGCCAACAAAAATTACTTTGCAAACATTAAGCGAAATGCGCACTGTTAATTTGGAGTTTAATGTTAAAGACATATCGTTTAAGTTCTTCCGAACAGGAGACACAATTGCCTTAGATGATTTAGAGATTGAACCCCTTCACGTTGACCATTCTGTTCCAGGAGCCTACGGCTTCATAATTTACACTTCTAACGGAGCTGTTGTGTATACTCGGATTTTAGGGCTCACGGAACGAAGCCTGAAATGACGTCTGATTCTGTTGAAAAGACAAAAGAAGCAGAGCCAGTGGCAGTTATCACCAAAGCCACAAACATGACTGGTGCATTAATTTCTTCCGAATGCGAAGTTGAAAACAAACTAAATAGTATTGTTGAACAAGCAAGCGGTTTAGTGCTTGCCGATTTTTGCTTACGCAGATGTCGACAGGTTGAACTCTTTTCATCGAACAGCCAAGAAGAATAAGCGATGCTTAGCCGTTTCACTTAAACAAGCCTACATGTTGAAACTGTTACGTGAAGACAAGCACTTAAGCGTTTCAGACCTGAACGATGAAAGCATATTGATATTTCGAAAATCGAAGAAAAAATACCGCAGATGGAAAAAACAAATCATGGAGTAGTATTCAGACAAAATAGCCGGTGTGTTCGGAATTTCGAAGCAACAGCGCAAGGTAGTCTTAATCATGTCCTTTTACGATTTAGAAGAGCTTGTAGAAATCAACCCACAACCAGGCAGCTACTACATTTTATCTGCTTCCGAGCCGTTCAATGAGGAAATGGAGATTGACTTCGAAAGGCTAGTTAACTGGCTTAGCCATTGCGGCTTACCACAATAGCATGTGCACGTTTCCGGACACATAATGCCGCTTCAACCAAAAAATATTCTGAAAGAAATCAACCAACTAAGATTTTCCCAGTTCATACAGAACACGCGGGTTTATTTCCCAAATTCATGAAGGATCTGAAAAGCGAAACCGTGCTCGTTAGGAAAAGTAAGAAATATACAATTAGAGTATAGCTGTCCGAAAAAAGTTTGCGTGGAGAAAAAAATCAGACCTCCTATAGAGAGCACATAGTAAGACCGTTAACCTTAAAGTTTCTACGGTAAAACAGCTTTGCATCTAGTGAACTGTTTGTCGACATTATCATAAACAATGTAACTGTCAAGCAGAAAACAGACAACACAGCAAGCGCAAAATCCTTCTTTATTACCCCGATATCACCTCCTTTTGTTTTTCACAAACTGATTAATTAGAAGTTACAAGGGAACCCAAGTCATGGGAAACATCACAGGCATCTATGAGAACCAGTTGAAATGATTGGGACGGCATTCACAACCAAAGCCTAGAATGTACGCACATGTTCACCTTGGGGCACTCCTGAAATCAACCAAAGTGACAAAATCAGGATCACCGATCCCTAGGGTAGATTGCACTGTTTTTGTTAGTATTTACATTAAATGAGAAGCAGAGGGGATTACTTTGGATGTTTCTTTCCATACTTGGCATAGGCGATTGACACAAATACTGTGGATATGATGACTGAGAGTAGACCGCCGCATGCAAACGTGTCTACCGAACCGGAAGTTGCATGTTGGTTCACGTTGAAAGGAATCGTTTGGCCTCCAACTACTTCTATGAGCTTGAAGACTGCGTGTAGAGTATGGTTCTGATCCATCGTTACAGATATTGGATTAGCTGATCCGACATTGACAGTGTCGAGTTCCCAGTAATCAAACACATAGCAGACATCAGGAGTAGCTAAGACGTCAACAACTGTCCCATAAGGATGTTGGTATTCTCCTGGCGCTGGGTTTGTTATGCCACCTGCGGTCGTGGTGATCGTTAGAGTATAGAGGGGATGAATGATTAAGTCGCCAAAAGTTGCGCCATTTGAAATTTCTTGTATATTTTTGTTGATTGCTGGTTCATCAGGATAAACACCGTCTGTTCCTTTAGCCGGTTCTTGGAACCATATTTTAAACCCAACAGTCTGGGGTAAGGTTGTAATGGCAAAGTCGTAGTTATCTCCATCCGAACCAACAAGTGGAATTAATATTTCAAATGTCCAGTTGCCAATTGCCCCCTGTATAGGGTTTGTGTGGGACCAACCTAACGATCCATCATTTGTCTGGCCAGCATTGATGTCTGCGTCCCAGTAGCTGCCCGTGTAGTAAAGGTCATTTTTTGAGTAGAAAGGTGCTCCTACCCAAGTGGTCACTCCTTCTCCGTTGTCACCTGCACTTACAACGCCATCATGATCATCGTCGAATAATACAGCAAGACCATTCCAATTGTTCGCGAAATCTTCAGCTTCGTAATCATCATTAAAAATCTCTACTGCCAGATGAATATAGGTCCAGTTGTTTTTGACATGAAATCTGGCGTCCAGCGTCTTGTTCAAGGCACCATCTAGGCGACTTCTCATTTCAAGCGTGAAATCACGGACTGTTGCATCCGTCCACTCGCCGGTTGCCATAGTACCGTCGATTACTGGAATATTTACAGCCCAACCACTATCTACAGGGGATTCCAGATGTGCCAGAACAGGTGAAAAACTGATACTACATAGTAATATTGCGAAAAATGAAGGAATAGCAAACCCAGTCAGCCTTCTCACTACTCTCCCTTCTCAGCTTATCTTTACTAACAAATCACATTTAAAACTTGTGGAAGTTAGTTCTATCTGCTAACTTTTGCTTATATTCATGTAGTCTACTGTTTTTATTTGCGTTTCTGGAATAGTTTCTTGTCTTCCATGTCAGTTACGAATTCAAAGTCTGTTTCTATCAGTTGTTCAGCTTCTTCTATTGTCTTCGCAACTCTGCAGGTGAAAGCGTCGTCACATTCGAAGTCAATTAACTGCGTGTAGATCAAGGTGTTTCAATTTTTCTTGTGGCCTAGTAATCGCATGACATGTAGAATATCCTTTATCTTGTGGTATTCTATTGTTGCTTTCCAATGGCGAAACGTGTGAAAGGTGATTTTTCTTGAGCCGTGGGTTTTGAAGTTTCCTTGCTAACCGGCGTCTCTGTTAATCAAAATTGCACCTGTGATCGTTAAGGTTTGTACCGCTAAACACTTTTTCTGAGATTTTAGGAAGAGCATTAAGTATAGCTATCAGTTTGATGCTGACTTCAGAAGTAGAAAGAGATGTGAAAGAGAGAAACTGCTGGGTGCCTTGCGAATACTTTGGATTGGGAAGGTTGCCACCTTTGTAAATGAAACGTCAGAAATGAATGCCCAGAAAGCGGAAAAAAAGATTGAAGAAGAAGTAAGAGTTTTTGGAAAATTAAAACCTTACTTGTTAGACATTTTTCTGTGACGAGTTATTCCACAAATTGTGGCAATAAAATCGAGAAAATGAATCGTTTCATAATGTCTTAATTTGCTGAGCTTTTAGGACTTCTGTAATTTTTTTTAACCTTGTTAAACTTGCCTCGATTCTAACGAAAGTAAGACTTTCCTGTTATGTTGATTTAAATTCATGTTGTGTTTTCTAGCAATTTCTTTACGACACGCAATGGTTCTGGATCGCTCTTTTTCCAAAAAGGTCTTAGTTCTCTTAGAAAGGTATTCGCTGTTACAGGATCAATGCCATAAAAATTTTCCAGTTTATTTCCAAGTATTCATCATTTTCGGCTTTTTTATGCAGTCTAGTTAAACTTCCATTGTATTTGTTTATGAGAGTTTCACAAGTTCCCAAGATCACTCTTGAATAAAGGAGTCGGATAAATAAAATCATCGAATCTATCTTTGCGGGTTCCAACATCGCGCTATAGATGTTTTAGTTGGTATCCATATACACCGTGTCTCTTATCCACTAAGTATGGAATTAAATCATAACCAAAATCTAAACGTTTATCTTTCATGAAGCCTTTTACCAAACTATAGTAAAAACATGTGCGCCTACTCAACTTTTTGTGCTTTTTCTGCCCTGTAAATATCCCAATTCTCCACTATTTCTTGCATAAGCTCTGGTTGGGTATCATAAAACGTGTCTATTTTTCCCTTTGGAAAGAACATTCTGATTAGAAATCCTCTTTCTAGTCTGTTCATTTTAAACATGCTCACCTCTGGTTTCTTTGGTAGAACATCCTTGTATTTGTTGTAAAACTTTCCAATAGCGGGCATGATACATTTCTCGATAAGTTCTCTATTTGCTTCTGGATGAGGAAACCCCATTTGGAAGGAATAGTCGATTATGTTGCTTTTACCGGAATAATTGAGGATCGTGCTATCTAGGACTTTTCTGTTTGGTATCACCGTTATGTTGTATGTAGGCGTGTATATTTTCGTGTAGTTGATGGTTATCTCACGCACTTCTCCTTCTGCATCCCCTATCTTCACATAATCAGTAACCATGAAAGGTCTGGATATCATTATGTACAATCCAGCCAGAAAATTTCCTACAGTCTGGGTGGAAGCAAAACCTATAGCCGCTCCGGTCAAAGCTGAAACGCTGATAAGCCATTCGGTAGGCATGCCGAAAAATGAAAGTAAAGTGGTTAAGCCGGCTACCGCAATAACAATTCGTGCGATCAACTTGAGAATGTTTTCAGCATGTTTTTCCAGTCGTATCCTTCGTGAATATCTGTTAATTGCCCTGCGAACTATTCTATCGGCAACAAATATAACGGCAATGATTACTGCTCCAGTGACAATAAGCCAAAGATTATCAATCGTCAAAAAATCTTGAAACATGCTCGTCCTCTCATTATTTTCAAATATGTTCCTTTTCTTACGACGTCACATTATTAGCTTTTTCTACGTTCTGGAACATTTATGCATTTGTTTGAACTAATGAGTTCTTTTTCCACTAGCGCGCGCCAAAGGAAGGAATAACGTGTTTCATGCAGAAAAGTGGGGGTTTTCCGGAAGATATCTCCATTTGCCCGAGGTTCAAATCCCTGCGGCCCATCAGTAGCGCGAGCAACTATCTCTTTTGAATATGTTCACAGAGCTGAAAGCCGTAGGCTGGAGCGAGAAGAAGAAGCTGATAAGATCTGGGCTTAAGTGCAGTAGTTGCTGTAGAAATTTGGGGCGCGTGTGCTAATGGAGTCGACAGAATATTTTCCCTTTGTGGCCTAGTCTTGGTATGGTTATGGTGAATTGGGCTCCTTCGCCTTGCTTGCCAGTTTCTTCTACAGTCCAGCCGTGCACTTCGCACATTTTTCTTATCAGCGTGTGCGCACCAAAATCAAAAAGTATCTTGGACAAGATTGATGACATATTCTCAGAGTACTTCATACTTGACGATAAGGAAAAGAAATTTATTAAAGATTTCGATATAGGCTTTCGGAAAAAGGATTATGTAGCTCCAGCAAGGTTTTCCAACCCTGTCAAATATCCGCCTCGAGCCTTGAAACAAGCTCTTGAGAACAGAAAAAAAGGGGTTGTGTGGGAGATGTCGCCACTGTATACAAATCTAGTTCTATCTGCATGGAACTTTCAGAGTGAAGTATCCATATTGAATAGGAAAGTGGTAGGAGGTCGGCTTCCACAAGTTTTTTTCGAATTTGGATTATCAGTGATTGAATGTGAGTCATGCGTTTTCACGGGTCAAAGCTGAGCCTGAGAGTAGAAGTTGGTGATTGACTTCGAAGATGTTATATAATATGGGCGGAATGAAGCCTTGAGAGTATCAGTAAAATCAACGTATTAATGTTTGATATTTATGTGGAATTCTTAGACGATGTTGTGTGCGTGAATCCGTAACGTATAAGTCGAAGTGTCATGTCTTAATATAAGCGATAAGCGATGAAGACCCAAACGCTTGACCGCCGAATACGATTACTGTTCCACAGCCTAGGTTTAAGCTGTCTGGGCGGAGCCATATTCCTCCAAATCCTAGTATTCACAGACATCCTCCAACGCGGATACTTCATGGCAGTAGAAAACAATCCAGCTGTCCTAACGTTCGAAATCGTTCTAACAGCCTTTGCCCTTATTTACTTCACGTTTATATACCAACGCTTCATCCGCTCAATCAGATAACTGTTCTTACACATCAAAATTCCAGAACTTCTTTGGAATAGCAGTTAGACAGCATAAGGAGAATACAATGCCGTTTAAAAATGCTTTTCCGAACTGGACCAATAACTTTGAATTAAGCATTCCGTTTCTTACATAAATTAAATAAGCTACATTTTCACAAAGCTCCATCAAGATGATTCTTTAAACGGTGAAAAATCTTGAAGAAGATAAAAACCCTAATAACAATCTCAGTTACGCTGATCCTTACTTTAGCATTCATTCAGAACACGATAGCACAGAATTCGGGTGAGATGCAAACATTCTTCTCTGAAGAGTATGCTGGAATTTCGATTAAATTTAATGCTTCACGAAAAACGGTGCCCGGTGAAAATATAACAATTGACTTGTGGATCAATTGCACAGCCCATGGTGTTAACATAGATTCTCTCACACTCGACGTTTACGGTTTCAAATATGGTCAGGAAAAGACTCAGCTGTATTCTGCGCATGTAATAGAAAATCGTCCCCTGGTTCTCAATAATATAAGCCAATTCAATTATACGGTGCATGTACCCCATGATGTTTGGGACGCAACATACGCTGATATACATCTTCAATATTCCATCAGAGGCTCGTTTTTTGAATATAGCCCGAATTTCTCAATTACAGTCGTTAGAAATGTCTACTTGGAAGAACTCGAAAACAAGTTTGAAAGTTTGAACCACACTTATTGGCTGCTTAACGAAACTTTCTGGCAGAGTTTCCAGATGAACCTGACCGAAGAAAACTTAGTTGGCTTAAACCAGACTTACCAGGAGCTTCAGCAGAACTACACCTCCTCTCAAGGAAGCCTAGGTGAACTTGAAAGCACAAGACAGGCAGTGATTATTTTGGCAATAACAACTGTTTGCTTTGTGGGTACGACAATATATGTAGTCATGCGGAAACCTAAACAAAATTGGTGATACACTATTTCCCCTTTTATTTTCTGTCTTTGAAGCCCAGCTTATATAATCCAAAATAGTAGTAGAAACTTGCAGATAACTAAAGAAAATGAGAGATTATTTATGTAGGTTCTGGGCCGCGATGATGGTCAAGCCTCGTTCTGTGAGGGCTTTTGCTGTTGTGTTCACTGAATCATGTTTGTCGAGATAATTGATTAGGAGTTTTGGCATCAGACCTTTTGCTACGATATCTTTTTTGGGCATAAAATATTCCAAGATATCCGATGGATGCTCTCGGGTTGCCTCGATCTCGGGAAATGCACCTTCGTGTTTAGCGCTGACGTTCTTAACATGGCCTGCTATTTCTAAAAGTTCGTCGAGTCTGTTATACGGTTGTCTGACGATGCTCTTCCAAGTCTCTACGATGTGATGTTCAATGCGGACGATGTCTTCGAAGCCAAAGTCTTTCCGTATATAAGCCGACAGCTCAATCGTCTCGTTGTTGACGGCGTTTGAGAGGTTGAAGCCTATTAAAGGTGTTGTACCATCATCTCGACTGAAGAGTTTCGCAGTCATTAACGTCCATAAGCAACCATAGGGGTTATCATTGCCCATATAAACTGAGATCTTGAATTCCATGTCGATTCCAAGTTTGTGAAGCCAATATCCAAGCATCACAGTGCCCGGGTTCACATTCAAAACTTGCCGAATGCCATATTCAGTATAGTAATGAAGGAATTCGTCAACCCATTTTAAGGCATACTCGTTTGGAACTCCTACACCTCCGAAATAGCCAGTGATTGTTTCGGGTCCACCCAAATGAATGTTGATGGGCTGGCCGTCAGGTCCCGGCAGGGTTCCTTTTGTATCCAAAGTTTCCACGTAAGAAGCACCCACGATTTGCATGGCTGCAGCAAACGCAAGAATGTGATTGTCTTCAACCTGCTCTTTCATGAAGCGAACTCGAATGTAACGGGCGGGCATAAGGTTTTGCTGTGCAATCGCTTTTTTTGCCTGTTCTATGAGCCACGGGAAAAAGTTGCAGGCACTGATTTCCAAGGTTACAGCGAAAGACTCATCAAACTTCATGGAATCAGCTTTTTCTCCTAAAATTTTTCTTCGATATTCTGGAATGCTGATGAAAGCTCCTTTATCTCGTTGTTCAATGAGCCATTCAAGGTCTTTCACATAAGGTGAATTTTTTCTCCTGAGGCGTTCCATGAGGTTTTCCAGTTTACGGGCTTCCCGGGCCTTGCGGTTAATCTCGTCAACACTGCCATATTTCTCAACGATTTTTAACAAACCATTTACAAGGGGGTTGTCTTCTTTCAGAAGAAAATCGTTGATCTCTTTCAGGTGTTCCTCTTTTATTCTTAATCTCTCTCTAAGGACGTTCAATAACGAGCCTCCGGATATTTGCATTACAGTGTTAGACGATTTAAGCGTTTTCAGAAACGAAAGAAATTCGGATGATGCTTAGTCGATTTGAGAAACAGTCTGAACTTATTAACGCTTCTCACTCAACTTGTTTAACTCCTAGTGGAAAAGCTTTCTTTATGTCGTCAAAGAACTCGTTCATATGCCCATACACGCACAGTTCTTGGCATGGAAACTCTTAGCAATAAGCACAGAGTCTCAAACCCTTACCTTTTGCACAATCTCTAACGGTGTATTTCTCCCGAGATCAGCAGCTCTTACATGTGAACTCTTTACATCCAGCGATAAAGAAGGGCACCATCCGCAGTACAAGCCACATGGTGCCCCAAGATCTTCTACAATAATAACGTCATGATCTTTCAATTCTAACAACTCCAATTTTTTATTTCTGCTTGAAAGCTTAAATGATATAAGATGCATGGTTAAATAAAAAGTGGAGACGAATAATGTTCAAGCCTGAGGGAATTTCGCCAGCTTTGGTTACGCCTTTTACGGATGATGGGAAAGCTGTTGAGGAGGAAAGACTGCGAGCCTTGGTTAACCATTGCATCGAATTAGGCGTTCACGGAGTTGTTCCATGCGGCACAACAGGCGAATTTGTGAACTTGACAACTGAGGAGAAAAAACGAGTTGTTGACATAGTTGTGGACGAAGTCAACGGCAAAGTTTCAGTAGTAGTGGGCGCGGGGGCTAGCGGAACAGATCAAGCTTTAGAAATGACCAAATACGCAAAGGATGCGGGTGCAGACGCTGCCTTAATCGTTACACCTTTTTATTTAAAACCTAAAGACCGCGGCATTTACGAACACTACTATACTATCGCAAGTGAAGTGGATTTGCCAATAATTCTTTACAATATTCCGCAGTGCACAGGCGTGCAGCTTCCTTGGCAGATGGTTGAAGACTTGGCTCAAATCCCAAACATCGTCGGCTTAAAAGATAGCAGCGGACAACTAAGTTTCATTCTCGCCGTTTTGGAGAAGGTGCGCGACAAAATCAATGTTTTATGCGGGCACGACGAAGTTATGGTAGCTGCTTTAGCCGCTGGATGCTCAGGGGCAATCCTTGCAAGCGCCAACGTAATACCAGATATTTGGGTTGAAATCTACAATCACATGAAAAATGGTGAACTACTAAAAGCCCGTGAACTCCAGTATAAGGTACAGAAAATGGCACGTATCATCGCTGGAAGCGGAGCCGTAGGCACAAAAGCAGCCCTAAACATGATGAAGGTAAAAGTTGGACCAGTTAGAAAGCCTCTGAGCGTCGGCGGGGAACTAACCTACGAGGCAAGGGAAGAATTGCGAATAGAATTAGAGAAACTAGGGAAGATAAAGCCGAAAACAGTAACGTTTGAGATCGGCGAAAAACCCATAGAAGCACGCTTCAAAGCCATTGACATAACACCAGAAATCATACGAGACTTCAACATGCGAGTGGGTGAGGCACTGGCGGGACGAGGCGCAGAAGTAGCTCACATAGACCTGCTTATAGGGAAAAAGGGGGGTCCAGTGGCTGAGGCTTTTGCAAAGGCTAAATCTGCACCCGCTGCTGGACATGAACCGTTACTGGCAATTTTGGAGCCAAACCTCAAGGTTAAACCTGAAACCCTGATAGTTCCAACAGTTACGATTAGAAGTATGCGTCAAGCAAGCATGGTTTATGGTCCTGCACAGACAGCAGTGGCAAAGGCAGTTATTGACAGTGTTGCAGATGGCTTTATTCCAAAAGAAGCTGCTGAAGAGCTGATAATTATCGCAAACGTGTTCGTTCATCCAACAGCCGTTGACAGGCAAAGAGTATACATAAACAACTATAAAGCTATGCGCCACGCCATCCGTAGGGCAATAGAGGGAAGGCCTACAATAGACGAGTTAATAGAGAACAAGGATAGGTCAAAGCATCCCTTCAAATACACGCCTTAGTGACTTAAGTTGACAACTCAGAAGATAAAGGAAGGCAATTACGTACTTCTCTATCTAGGCCGACGGAAAACATACCTTGTTAAAGCTGAGAAGGGCAAAACCTTCCACACACATAGAGGTTTCATAGAATTCGACGACTTGATTGGAAAAGAATACGGCTCTACAGTTTTAAGTAACTTAAGAACCGAGTTCACAGTGCTAAAACCCTTGCTCCGCGATTATATAATGAAGTCTGTACGGAAAACCCAGATAATCTATCCAAAGGATATAGCCTTAATAGTTATGTTCAGCGGAATAGGCCCCGGAAGCAGAATAGTGGAAGCTGGAACAGGCACAGGTGCACTAACGACAGCCTTAGCCTACTATGTTAAGCCAGACGGCAGAGTGTACAGTTACGAAATGAGGGAAGAATTTACTAAAAATGCAGAGAAAAACCTGAAGCGTGCAGACTTGAAGGACTTCGTGGAATTGAAGAATAAGGACGTAACGGTTGGCATAGATGAAAGTGACGTTGACGCAGTCATATTGGATTTGGCAATTCCATGGGTTGTTGTTCCACACGCTTATACTGCCCTAAGGCCTTGCGGAACAATAGTTTCCTTTAGTCCAACAATAGACCAGGTTGTAAAAACAGTTGAAGCATTAAAAGAGAACAGCTTCGTAGACAACGAAACCAGTGAATGCCTGTTGCGTAGAATGCAAATTGAGAGAGGAAAAACACGGCCTCAAACTTTGATGACTGGGCATACTGGCTACATAACGTTTGCACGCAAGGCAACGAAATCCGAAAGTTAATCTAACCTTTCTCTGGACCACCACAGCAAATGCACCGTCCACATGTTCAGTTTCAAGCTTCTCCCCAAAGTACATCCGAATACTCTTAGAATATCGCTTAAAATCAAGATCCGTTAGAATTTTGGTGATTGCTTTATTTACAGCTGGAACACCCACGTAAAGCTTTTCGTCAAGTTCTATTATTTCTATACATTGCACTAGAAATTTACCTTCTACGTGTGCGACGAAGCACCCTAACGGGGTATACTTAAACATTCGTTCAACATCTTCTTTCACGTAATTCCATCTCTCAATCATCATTAACTCATAAGCGAATGTTTTTACGTCTGAGCCTTCAAGCAAACGAATGAAAAAACGTTCCATATTCGCATCCCAAAGTTTTCTGCTAAACTGTGAAAAGCATTTAAGTGTTACATTATTAACTATTCAACAAAATTCTTGAAGGTCATGAATAATGAAATTTTCGATAAGTGAAACTGAGCATAAACGTCGCATAGAAAAGGTTAGAAAGTATCTGAGGAGACGGAAGCTAGATGCGTTGTATTTGACAAACGGTACAAGCATGTTCTACCTGACGGGTTACTCATTCATTTCGACTGAGCGACCAGCGGCATTAATCATACCCTTTAATGGTAAAGTTGCCTTCATAGGTCCTCTTTTAGAAGAAGACCATATTCCGCTAAAAACTAGAATTATTAAAGATGTGAAGACTTACGTAGATTATCCTGGAGAAAAGCATCCGATTGAGCATTTCGCCGAATTCTTAAAGGGGATGAAGTTAGCTAAGAAACGCATAGGTATTGACAACAAAGCTGGAGCCGGTGGAAGGTGGGGATATAAGGGTCCACCAATCACGAAAAAACTGCGTGAAGCAAAATTCGTGGACGTGAAGGATTTGGTACCTTCTATGAGCCTTATAAAATCGGAACAGGAAATTGCGCTGATGAAAGAGAGTGCCAAATGGGCGAATCTGGCGCATAGCTTACTGCAAGAGTATACCGCTGAGGGCCTATGGGATGTTGAAGTTGCGTTATCAGCTTCCTATGAAGCGTCT
>JAUUWK010000082.1 GCA_030589055.1 Candidatus Bathyarchaeota archaeon
GGTGTAAACGTCTTAGAGATCGTGAATAAAATAAATGAACTTACCAAAGATTATGCTGGAATGAAAGTTCCTGTGAAGGTTAAGGTTGACCCTGAAACCAAAGAGTTTGAAGTCACCGTTGGAACGCCAACGACCTCAGCCCTTATCGTAAAAGAGCTTAAAATCGAGAAAGGTTCAGGAACGCCTAACACGGAGAAAGCTGGGAACTTCACCATGGAACAGGTTATAGGCATAGCCAAGCTTAAGCGTCCAGAGCTATTGGCAAAAACCTTGAAAGCTGCGGCAAAAGAAGTGCTTGGAAGCTGTGTGAGTATAGGAGTTACAGTTGAAGGCAAAGACCCGCGTGAAGTGCAGAAAGAAATAGACGAAGACAAGTATAATGAACTATTTAACAAAAGCGAAGAATAAGAGAATATTTTTATAACTGCATTCCCATTCCTCATTTCCACGAGGCCCTGTAAGATGCCCCTAGATCAAAAAACAATAGCAAGTGCGATAAAAGAAGCAAAAGAAAAATCCAAGAAAAGAAAATTTATCCAATCAGTAGAGCTGATTCTAAATCTTAAAGACATTGACATGAAATCGCCTGAAGCAAGAATCCAAGAACGAATAGAACTGCCACATGCATCGCCGGAGAAACCGAACAAAATATTCGTTATCGCCACGGGAGAATTGGCCTTAAAAGCAAAGAAGGCGAAAGCAGACCTTGTCATTGGAAGAGATGAACTTCAGGGATTAGCTGGCAAAAAGAAAGATCTGAGAAAGATAGCTAATGAATACAACTTTTTCATGGCTGAGGCTCCTTTGATGCCTCTTGTGGGGAAAACAATGGGTCCCGCTTTAGGTCCTAGAGGAAAGATGCCTGTGCCTGTTCCGCCAGGGGCAGATATAGCTGGTTTGATAAAGAGATATCGTAAAATGATTTCTGTAAGGATGCGTAACCAACCAGTCATACGATGCCGTGTTGGAACTGAAAGCATGAAAGAAGAAGAAATAGCTGAAAACGTCCAGACGGTTTTAAGGACTATAGAGGGAAAACTTAAAAGGGGAGCTAAAAACATCAAAGCCGTCTATCTTAAAACGTCTATGGGCACGCCTGTGAAAATTACATAAGAGAGGAAAGCATATGCCATCCCAGCAGGTTTTGCAGAAGAAAATCAGCGAAGTTGAAGAGATTGCACAGTTGATGAAAAAATACAAGGCTATTGGAATAGCTAGTCTACAGAAGGTTAGGGCAGCCCAACTGCAGGAATTCAAGAAAAACTTGGCAGCTAAAGTCTTCATGCGAGTTATAAAAAACACTCTGATAAGAAGGGCTATCGAAAATTTGAGTGAAAAACCTGAACTGAAGAAGCTTCTAGAGCATTTAGAAGGGGCGAACATTTATCTATTTACAGATTTGAATCCGTTCAAGCTTGCATTGCTTCTGCAACAGGGTAAAGTTATGACAACCGCCAAGTCCGGCGACATAGCAGCCTTCGACGTCGTAGTCCCAGCTGGAAACACCGGGCAGCCGCCGGGTCCAGTGATTAGCCAGCTTGACGCGGTGGGTTTGCCTACAAGAATTGAGTCTGGAAGCGTATGGATAACCAAAGATACGTTAGTCGCTGAGAAAGGCGAAGCCATATCTGAGAGACTTGCGGAGATCCTTTCAAGGCTTGGGATGAAGCCGGTTGAAGCCGGGCTTGTGATGAAAGTTGCTTATGATGAGGGCTTAATAATCACTGAAGAACAGCTTCGAATAGATCTGGATGAAACTAGACGAAGCGTTGAAAATGCCCATGCAGACGCTTTCGCATTATCTTTGAGCATAGCTTATCCAACAATGGAAAGCACAAGCATGCTCGTGCGAATCGCCCACCAAGAAGCCTACGCACTTGCGATAAACGCAGCCGTACCCACCAGAGAAACAATAGAAGACTTGATTAGAAAGGCGCATGCTGAAATGGTAAGTTTAAGCAACTGCGTAAAAACCGTGGAATTGCAAACAGCACCTTAGTTTTTTCAGGGGCTTAGCGCTCTAATTCAAATAGCGAAGCAGGTCTTGAGTGGGTTCTAGAACCAAAGAGTCTTTTTCGAAGGGCTTTGAGGGTTTTAAGGAGGTTGAGGGTTATGGATATTGAGAATATGGACGTGTATATCAGATGTGGTGGTATCAGCCAAGTGGGCACGTCTAATGGAAAGCCTCGCAATGTTGGCAGAAGCAATGTTGATACAGGTATTGAAAGTAGAAGGTTTGAGTGATCCGGTTTAAACAACGTTGCTATTTGATTTGTTTTGAGCATTATTAGAATCGATAGTGTGAAGAGAACCCATTCTAGTGTCATGTTTATTGGATTTTTAACGCCTAGTTCCATTCCATAATATTGCGTGTTTATGGGCCAAAATAGCTGCATGTTTCCTCCTCCAATGAGATCTCCGATTAGGAAGTGCTGAGTTAAGGCTGCAAAGTATGGTATTGCCTTCTTTTTGTATGTGACAAAAAAAGGAATGAAGAGTATGGTTACGGCAATTATTGAGTGAGTTGGCCCGCGATGCTGAAGTTGTGGGATCAGAATGTCTATATCTGGTATCATTGATAACAGCAAGACAAGGGGCATATTCATGTTTATCTTAAACGCTTTTGATGTTGCGAATCCGCATATGTGTCCCAGGGCTAGGTGTCCAACGGCGAACAAAGGTTTTCCTCTGCAAATTTAATTGGCATTTTGATAAATGGCTATGATCTTATTTAGGTGTCGATCAGCTGCCAACTTTTTGTTGACAGAATAGCTGTCAGCACTTTAAATTTGACTAACGGATTTGAGAAAGAGAACGCAAGTTTGAGGATTTATTCCGTGCTTGCTTTTGCTCTTACGGTCGCTCTTTTTTTTAATTTCATTTATTGGTTTTGGCGGTGGTCTTGTAGCTATCGTCTAACTTGTCCATGATCCTGTGACTCAGATGGCGATTAGATCGATAGACACTGGGTTCCTGGCGATCCACAGTTGAAGGGCTCCGAAGGTTGGTGAGAGAAAACTTATGGAATATGGAGTGGATATTGCTGTGCACATTGGGTTAGCAGATTTGTAGTTGGGTCTTTGCTTGTTAGCTTTTCACATTGGTATGTGATTTGTTTGGGAATCTTTCTAGTGTAAAGGGTGTTCCAGGAGGGAATGTTGAATAAGATGTGTTTTTTGTCTCGATATAGGGTGTAGAAGCTTGTTTTGGGGGTGTTTCTGGAGTGTATTTGTGTGGTTCATGTAAACAATAATGTTTATTAAGACTTACGACGTGCTTAACTGCT
>JAUUWK010000045.1 GCA_030589055.1 Candidatus Bathyarchaeota archaeon
ATATGCTGAAGTACTAAAAAAGGTAACGACCTTTAACCCTCAAGGGGCTTGCCCAAATCCTCGAAATTGGCTTTCCAACGGAAATACTTGTGTAAAAGCTGTGGCAATTCTTCAATTCTGCTCCTAACTTGCTTCCATGAGTCACGGTCCCGAACAGTAACTGTGTTATCCTCCAATGTTTTATAATCTACGGTCACCCCTAAAGGTATACCGATTTCGTCTGCTCGAGCGTATCGTCTGCCGATAGAACCGGCTTCATCATACTCTACCATGAAACCTTCGTTAAGCAATGTCTTATAAACTTGCAATGCCTTTCCCGGCAAGCCATCCTTACTCACTAGGGGATAAACGCCAACCTGTATTGGGGCTATGTCCCTTGGAAGGCTCAATATTGCTCTGTCATCCTTGACGCGGTAAGCGTACTCGAGAGCTACATAAACCATTCTGTCTGAGCCGAAACTTGGTTCAACAACATATGGAATAAACCGCCTTCCACGCTCCTTAACCTTCTGACGTGTGATTTCCACGTATTCTGGCAGAACCTTGTATTTCCCCAGCATATAATAACCGTTTTTCTCAATGGAAACGTCAACTTCCTCTGGATCAGCTTCAGAAAGTAGCCCCACAATCTTTGCAGCCTCTTCCTTGAAAACTGGTCCAAGCTTAGCCATTAAAGGCTTCACAACTGCCTGTTCCCTCTCAACTGGTTTTTCATGCTCTTTAAAGACACGCATGTCCACGCCACTGAACTCCATGTGCCTCTTCAAATCATAATCCGTCCGGTAGGCGTGACCAGAAACCTCAACCCAACCCCAACGTTCAACATAAATCTCTTGGTCGAAGCTTTGAAGAGCATAGTGCGCTTTCTCCCATGGAAGTTTTTCGATGAAACGTTGTTTTTCAGCTGGCACTCCTAGACCGACCAACAATTTCTTGGCTAACGCCATAAAAACTGCTTGCCACTCAACCTTGATGTAACCTTTCTCTAAGGCTTCGTTCACTGTAACCTCGATAATTTCTTCTGAGCCACGCAGTTTATTTTCAGCTAAAAGCAATCGCAATGTCTCGTTCTCAAAGTCTATCAATAAGAAACAGTTTGGCTCTTCGGGGTCAAAAAAGAACTCAAGATCTATTATGGTGAATTCCCTGGATCTTATTAGTCCTTGCCGGGGTGAGATTTCATTTCTTAGAACGTGACCTATTTGTATGACGCCGAAGGGAAGTTTCTCCCTTGCCATTTCATATAGACGCCTAAATTCTACGAATATTCCTTGCGCAGCTTCAGGACGACCGTAACCAATAGCTTCAGAATAGGGACCAATGGTGGTTTTGAACATTGTCAAGAAGTATTTGGGTTCATCGAAGATGCCTCCGCATTCCGGACAGCGAATCTCATGTTTTTCAATAGCCTCTTCAACTTCTTTTAGACTCAGCTTTTCAGCTTCTACTTCGCTAATTTTTGCAAATTCCTGGAGCAAATGATCTGCACGGAACCGCCTTTTACATTTTAGACATTCAACCATAGGTTCTTTGAAATGGTCCACGTGACCTGAGGCTTCAAAAACCTTGCTTGGCGCGATTATCGGAGATTCTATTTCTAAGATTCCAAGCTTGTTTACAAATAGCTCTCTCACCTTTTTTTCAATGTTCTGCTTTAACTTGGCGCCTAGAAAACCATAGGTCACAAAGCCGCTTACGCCTCCGTATATTTCGTAGGACTTCCAAAAGAAGCCTCGTCGGCGTGCTAGCTCGTTTATTATTGTGAACTTGTCACGAGTTTTGGCTTCGTCTACCAATCTTGTTCAGCTTTTCTGAATTGAATGTCCAGAGATTTTAAGGGCTTATTTAATATAAAGTATTCTTTCTTACAAATGAATCTGGCATTTTTACTTTTCGTTTCTTGAAAGTTTCTATAATAAACATCTGCAACACATTCTCATACTTAGAAATGGAGAGCGTAGGGAGCAAAATAGTCTGCATTTTCCTAATAAATCTTATTAAGATAACTTAGATAACGAGTAGCTTGGGGAATCTTGAAAATGAGTGATTATGAGAAAGAAAGTGAACTTGTTGCTTATTGCGGTATTTATTGTCGGTTATGTGACTATTATACTGGGAGAATTAGAGATTCAGCTAGGAATTTACTGGAGATTGTTAAGAGTCATGGTGAGCTTAAGCTTTTTGCTGATACTGCTGAGGCTTTTGATTTTGAAAATTTTGTTAAAGGTTTAGAATGGATTTCTGATGAGATTTCCCCTTGTGTTGGTGGTTGTAGGAGCGGTGGGGGTTGGGGTGACTGTCCTTTACGTAAATGTTGTATTGAAAAAGGTGTTAAGTTCTGTTACGAATGTAATGATTTTTCCTGCGAAACCTTGAAGAACTTTCCTAAACGTGTTGACGAACTAGATGAAATTAAGAAAATAGGGCTGGAAAGCTGGATTAAACAAAAGTTGGATCAAACTTTGGTTCAATGATAATTTTTTGGGTCATCAAGGGTTGGTGATTTAAACTGAGAACTCTAAGCCGTCAAGATTTGTTGGATTTGGTTGATGGCGCAGCGATTTTCTCTGCTGGGGGAGGAGGCGACCCAGAAGTAGGCTGCAGAATAGTGGATGAGCTGGCTTCTAGAGGCTATACCGTTAGGCTTGTAGCTCCTTCTGAAGTGCCTGATAATGCGAAGATCGTTAATTTTGCATGTGTAGGTGCAACGACTACGGTTGGATATGATGCTGATGCCGCGGCTACGGCTTTAAGGATTTTAGAGGAGTATGCAGGTTTTTCTGCGTATGCCATAATTCCTGTCGAGCTAGGTGGCTTTAACACTCTAGCGGCGGTTGATGTTGCTGCAAGATGTGGTATTCCAGTTGTGGATGCTGACGGGGCTGGCAGGTCTGTTCCAGAAGTTCATTTAAAAGTTTACACAATTGACGGTATACCTTTAACTCCTATGGTTGTTGCAGACCTACACGCGAAAAACATAGTTATTGCCAAAGAAACTGTGGATTCGAAGGCTGCTGAAAGGATTGCTCGTGTTCTTGCCGCTGAATGGAATCACAGCGCTTACACGGCTAGAAGAATTTAGACAGGCGCTCAAGTGAAGACTTCGCCGATTCAACTTAGTTTGTCAAAGTGTATGCGAATCGGAGCGCTGCTGAGAAAAACTGTTGATCCCATAAAGGCTGTCTTGAAGGAGACCGGTGGCTTTAAGCTTTTTGAAGGTTTTGTAGATTATGCTGAGTGTGAAACCGAGGCTGGCTTCACAGTTGTTAACGTAAAACTTCGTGGAAAACACAAGTGTGCAGATAGTATTTTGGAATTTAAAGCGAAAAACGAAGTGCTCGTCGCTTATAGAGATGAAAAGCTAGCTGCAATCGCTCCGGATATCATCACTCCTGTAAATCCAGAAACGGGGAAATGCATAACAGCAGAAAAAATTGAGAAAGGCAGTAAACTAGCGGTTTTAGGTTTACCAGCACCACAGAAATGGAGAACTAGCAAAGGATTAGGACTATGGAAGGATGTTCTTCAAAGGTCAAAGATACTGGAAGACTATGTAGCCATAGAACGGTTAGCGCTGATCTAGAAGTTCAGTCAACGATTTTTTTTAACCAATAGAATTCTAGCCATTAGTCAGCATAGCACTTTATATAAAGTAAGCGTAGAATAAGGAAAAGTCTGTAAGGTGTCAGAAACTTTGTCAATAATGAAAGTAGCTCTAGTAGGTGTTGGGAACTGCACGTCTGCTTTTGTTCAGGGTTTGCATTATTATAATAATTTTGAAAGAGAGGAAGAATGCGTTGGACTACGCAATCTATTTCTCGGCGGCTTCCACCCAAGAGAAATTCATATAGTTGCAGCCTTTGACGTTGACAGCCGAAAAGTTGGGAAGGACTTGTCTGAAGCCATTTTTGCATCGCCAAACGACACATTGAAACTTGTTGATATTCCACAAACTAACGTCACGGTGCATAAAGGTCCAGTTTTAGACGGAATAGGCGAATACACAAAAAATGTCGTGCAAGTAAGCAATTTGCCTGAAGTAAACGTTGCAGATGTATTAAAAGAAACGGATTCAGAAATCGTGGTTAATTTGCTTCCAAGCGGAGCTGTAAAGGCCTCTCGATGGTATGCTGAGCAGGCGTTGATTGCTGAGTGCGCCTTTGTTAACGCCACGCCAGTTTTTATTGCAAGCGATGCAGCATGGGCTAAACGTTTCGAGGAAGCTGAACTGCCACTTGTAGGCGACGACCTGATTGACCAAGTGGGCGCAACGACTCTGCATAAGACTTTGCTAAAGCTGCTTTCGATGCATGGAGTTCGCATAACTGAAACCTATCAGCTTGATGTTGGCGGGGGCACAGAATCCTTAGAAACGCTGGAACGAACAAGAGATGTTAAACGGATTGTCAAGACAAAATCTGTTGAAGCAGCCTTGCCATATAAGGCTAATGTGGTTGCAGGCTCCACAGACTACGTTGATTTTCTGCAGAACCGACGTGACAGCTACTTCTGGATTAAAGGATTATACTTCTGTAAGGTGCCGATGCAAATAGATCTGAGACTCTCAACTGTAGACGCTCCAAACGCTGGCTCCGCCCTACTCGATGTAATAAGAGCTGTAAAAGTTGCCTTAAATAAAAAGCTGAAAGGAGTAATACAGCCGATTTCCGCGTATGCATTTAAACATCCACCACAGCTAGTGCCAATTGAAACTGCTGAACAAATGTTCGCTGACTTCATAAGGAGAAACTCTGGGAGTTAGGTGTCATTTTCCTACAAAGTTTTTGCAATTTGCGTGTTATTTTCTCCTTTACCCCACTCTGCTTCATTCTTTCCTTTAACAAAACTATCGTTTTTACAGGTGTTGGGTCTACACCTCGCAATATAGCCAAATACAGGCTCGTGAGATCACCAATGTAAATAACGGATAACATCTTAGCCAACCTGCTTTCGCCAACGCTCCAAACTTCAAAAATCTTCTTTGATCCCTCACGTATCAGCTCTTCTGTAGCTTCAATTCTTTGCTGCATTTCTTCTGGTTCATCCTTATCTCGAATAAAGATTGTAGAGAAGCATTTCGCGAGTTCTTTCGCTGCTTCCCAGCCTACGATTTCGTTATGGTTAAGTTCTGGGAAAAACTCCCATTTCGCCAGAATCTTGCTGTTTTCGTTGAACTCCTGCTTGTAACGTTGCGCAACAGCACGATAGATTCCAAAGCCATAGACCACGGGAACTGTTCCATTAATTCTTGAAGCCAAGTTTTTAGAAAAATTGTCGCTAAGGGGGCTTTCAGGCAAATTCTCACTTTTGACTCGTTCCAACGTTTTCACAGCCTTAGAAATTTCAGAACTAGTATCTGAGACTAAACCGAGTTTTTCAAGGAGTACCAGCATAGGCAGAAACAGATACGGAAGGGCGGCACGTGGTTGAAGTATTCCAGAAGGTACCCGTAAATAAGAGAACTTCAGTTTCTCGGCAAACTCTAAAAGCTCACCTCCAGAGCTTATACAAAAAATCATGCAATTTCTTTTGATTGCGTCCAAAAACATGCTCAACGCTTCTTCGGTTTCACCAGAATAGCTTACAACAAACACCAGAGTTCTCTTGTCAGCATACGCAGGCAAAGAATATGCTCTGCAAACTTCAATGGGAACAGTGATTCTATCCTTTGCCCAGTCTTTCAGAAGTTCTCCACCAATCGCTGAACCACCCATGCCTGCAACGATTATTGTTTGAGGCCTAGGATAATCAATCAAAACAGCTTGAGCAAGTTTCGCTGCTTCTTGGCAATGCTTAGGGGCTTCAACACAGAAGGAAAGCATATTGCTTTTGTCGATTTTCTTAATTTTGCCAGGTTTATCCAAAATTGCTGTTGCCAATTTCCTTCACTCTTTTCCTATTTGGTTACAGATTTCTATGTGTTCCTACCTTTTAAGCAATAAACAGCCATGTAGATTGGGGGCGCTCTATAAATAGTGTCATTTCGTCTATTAGACAGTTGGCAGAGACTGCTAAACTGACTCATCCGAAGAGAGATGGCATGTGAAAAAGATCATGGGAATTAAGGCTATTTCGTTCGATGCAGATGGAACGCTCTGGGATTTTGAAAAAGTTATGCGCCACTCGCTCCATCATGTGTTAGAAGAGCTAAAGAAAACTGATCCCGGTACGGCTGATGTGCTTGATGTTGAGAAAATGATAAAAATCAGAAATAGAGTCGCTAACGAATCGAAAGGCAAAGTCACAGATCTTGAGAACATTCGTCTTGAAGCTTTTCGACAAACTCTCAAAGATGTTGGTAGATCCAATGATGCCTTGGCATCTCATCTTAATCAAGTATATTTGAAGCACCGTTTTGAGGACATCAGAATCTTCGATGATGTTCTCCCGGCACTCAAGGCATTACGAGTAAAATACAGGCTTGGAATACTCTCGAATGGCAATAGCTATCCAGAACGTTGTGGTTTGAAGGGTATGTTCCAGTTTATCATCTTTTCACAAGACTTTGGTGTCGAAAAACCTGACCCACGACTATTCCAGATCACATTAGAAAAAGCTGGATATTCAAAAAAACAATTGCTCCATGTGGGTGATTCCTTACAGGATGATATCATGGGAGCCACCAATGCAGGAATCAAGTGTGTCTGGCTTAACCGAAAGCGGATAGAGAACACTTTTAATCTTGAAATAGATTACGAAATATCGTCTCTGTTGGAGTTGCCTGAAATCCTTCCAGTAGGTTAAGCAAAAAGTTCAACATACCTTTAAGCCTTTTATTCGTGAAAAATAATCTTCAATTAGCAAAGGCGGAAAATAATTTGCAAAAAAAAAGAATTTCCATTGCGATACCTGCCTCAGTCGTTTCCGACGTTCCACACTTACGAGAGAAAACTTCAAAGGCTGGCCTAATCGGCAGGGCAGCTGCAATTTTCAGAGTTGACGAAATTATAGTCTACCCAGATAATCCACGCGTTAATCAGAGCACCAACATGAATTTGATTGCAACGTTACTTGCCTACATGGACACGCCGCAATATTTGCGGAAAAGGCTTTTCAAGCTTAAACCCGAACTCCGGTATGCAGGTGTTCTTCCGCCACTGCGAACGCCGCATCACCCTCTAAACCGTAAAATGAAGAATCTGAAAGTTGGCGAACATCGTGAAGGCGTTGTCTTGTCTAAAAAGAAGGCTGGGTTGTTTGTAGACATAGGCGTTGAAAAACCAGCATTCATTCCGAAAGCAAAAGTGCCAATTGGTAGACGAGTTACTGTGAGGATTACCTGGATTGATAAGCGCGTTGAAGCTGAACTTGCAAGGCGTGACAAAATATCGGAGTATTGGGGCTACACAGTTACAACAGAGAGGTTTTCCTTCGGAAAAATTGTGGAAACTGGAGATTTCGACTTGACTGTTGCCGCTTCTAAACATGGTGTCCCACTTGTCAATGCTGCAGGAAAGATTGCTGAAAGATGGGAAAAAGCTAGTGCAATTCTCGTGGCTTTTGGGGCTCCAACGCAGGGACTTTTCGAAATAACTGAGCAGGAAGGGCTTGATCTGGAGGAAATTGTGGATTTCGTTATTAACACAGTCCCCATGCAAGGAACCGAAACCATCCGAACTGAAGAAGCACTTATCGCTTCCTTGGCTATTTTAAACATGCACTTTCTCTTTAAGGCTTAAATGTTTGTTTTTC
>JAUUWK010000020.1 GCA_030589055.1 Candidatus Bathyarchaeota archaeon
GAAACTGCGATTTTCACTTCTTTCTCTCCATTATGCAAGTTTTGTATGCGAATAAGCACAAAACTGCCTATTACGTTTTCTGGAGTGCTTGAATCCTCATGGGAATAGGTCCTTTTGTCTTGGTCTTATTAACTATGACTATTTATTTAAGGTATCAATTCGAGTGTCTTGTTTGAACTAAAATTGTTGAAGCTTCAAACATCAGAAGCTTTGTTCATTTTTGCTGTAATCATCGTAGTGGTCCTAGTGAGGCCGGATATCCTTCGTAATTTATTATAGATGAAAAGGGTTAGTTCTTGAATTGATTCAGTTTCCGTCTTAACTATTATGTCATATTTCCCATATACAGGTGTGACTTCCTTTACAAACTGTAGTTCATTTATGTTGTTTATTAACTCCTTGGTTTTACGGTGTTCCATTCGAATAAGAGTATATGCGATAACTCCCAAGGCTCATCTTTCCCTTAGCCGTTAGAGCAATGGTCTGAAGGAAATTAGCACGTGGAGGGCTAGTGCACGCAGTAAATCTCTTTGAGTGACTATTCCGATAAGTTCACCTTTCTCTATTATAGGCAAATGTCGGACATTGTTTTTTTGCATTATCCTTATGGCGTTGGTTATCAGCATTTTTGCGTTGATAGTTATTAGGGGCTTACTCATAATATCCTTCATTTTCACCTTAGCTGCGTCTAAGCCCTTTGTTACTACTCTTTGAAGTATGTCTCTTTCAGTTGCTATACCTACTGGTTTTCCATCATCCATAATTACAATGCAACCTATCTTTTTTTCGCTCATGAGTGTTGCAGCCTCAAGGACAAAACTGCCTCTATCAATTGTTATGACTGGTTTTGTCATGACGCCTTTTGCGATTGAAGGAGGCTCTTTATCTTCTAACACATTAACACCTCTATGTGAGTGATTTGCTAATCCTCGTCTGGAACTTCCATAGTGATGAGTGTCGTCGAGCCATCTACGCCCTTTATTGTTCTTATTGTGTCAAAGATGAAGGAGTCCAAAGCATCTAACGTTTCTATTTCTACTTTGATGAGCATGTCATATTCTCCGTAAACTGTTTCCAGTGTTCTTACTTGAGAGAGCTTCTTAACATTGCGTAGCACGCTTCTGTCCATGCCTGGCTTGATTCTCAGCAGAATGTAGACTGTAATCATGTCCTTTTTTCACCTACTGCTTCTTTGAAGTGTGGAAATACTTCTGAAGCTATCATGTTAATTGATTTTCGCATATTTGGACCTATTGGGGAACCAACAACTATCTGGTTAACTCCAAGTTCTACAAGTTTACCGATTTTTCCTATACATATCTCTGGAGCGCCGCAAATTGAAAAAGCTTCTGCCATATTATCATCCACGGAAGAGAATGCTTCCTTCCATAGACCATGCACTATAGCGTTTCGAATCTTGCTTGCAAGCTCAACTGGAATTCCATGTCGTTTCAATATTATTTCTGGAGAACCAGCAACAATATAAGCTACAACGGGGACGACAGCCTTAAACGCTTTGTCATAATTAGATGCTATAGAAAAAGATGTGTAAGCAACGATGTTTAAGTCTTCAAACTTTTTGCCAACTTTCTCTGCACCTTGACGGATAAACTTCATGGCGTTTTCAACGTCCTTGGGATGCGAAGCATTGATTAAAACACCATCACCTATTTCAGCTGCCAGCGTTAGCATTTTGGGACCTTGGGCACCGATGAATATAGGAATGGGATTAGCTATCTTAAAATTCAGTTTTGTTCCCGAAACCTTGAAAATTGTCCCTTGCATTTCTAAAGCTCTTCCGGAAGTAATTTCGCGGATAATACGTACAGACTCCCGTATTGTGGATAACGGTTTTCTTTGTTCTAAGTTAACCATCTGCAAAGTAGTCTTGTCTCCAGCCCCAAGTCCGCAAACAACTCTACCAGGTGCTATTTCATCAAGAGTAGCTACTGCTTGAGCAGTTACCACTGGATGGACAAGGTAAGGGTTTGTGACTCCGGGGCCAAATTTTATTCTTTCAGTGTACGCCGATGCTATAGCTAAGGAAACATACACATTTCTGTTATTAAAGTGATCAGTAATCCATAGGTAATCAAATCCGATTTTTTCTGCTTGAATTGCGTAGAAGGTAGTTTTCCAATAAAGGTCTCTGGGAACAAACTCTATTCCAAACTCGACCATACTAACACATCCGTTGTTGCTAGAGAGTAAAGATTTCTTTTCCTTTAAGATTTTATGAAAAAGAAGTGGGGTATTAGCAGTTTGTCTTTTGCTCCTACGATGTTTCTTTCAGCATCACTACTATTTCTGATAGCCCTAACTCTTTCATCAAACTGACTGTTTTCTCAGGCTCTAAAATCATAGAAGCTTCAAGAAGACGGTGTAATCCAACCTCTGTGGCAAGTTGATCTCTTTGCCAATAGTAAAGAATCGTTTTTGCAAGGTCGCTTGGCATTTTGCTGGCATTTCGTGAGCCCAGAGTTATGTCTATTAACTTTTCAGATGCTTCATCCCACAAAGATGCAGGAATATTTCGTGCGATTTTCTCAAGAGTCATATTCAAACACCTTAGAATGGTGCCTACTTCTATATATTGCGTTTGTCGCAAAATAAGCTTTACTGTAATGATTTTCGTCATAAGAATGTTCAGAAGCTGCTAAGAATAGTCTATAATCGTATGTTTTTCACATAAAATGAGTGAAATTCCGAGACATTATCGACAATTGTGCTATACAGTTTCGCCAGTTTTGGATGAAAAAAATACGAAAGACGTATAAATGAGATATGCAGTTACCTAAATTCAGCATATTGGTGACGAAAATTGGTATTTCTCGACATACTTGACATGAAAATAATTAAAGCGCTCCAGACAGATGGCAGAAAGCCCATAGTTAAGCTAGCTAGAGAAGTCGGTGCAAACGAAGCCACCATTAGAAGGCGAATAGATAAACTTTCGAGAGAGGGAATCATTGAAAGATTCACGGTTGTTCTAAACTATCAGAAACTGGGACGTGTCATAAAGGCATTCATCGGATTAAGGGTTCAACCAGCCAAACTCAGAGAAATCGTTGACCATCTTTCAAAGAATCCGGACATCCAAGTATTATATAGAACAAGCGGAGATACAGATATCTTTGCCGAAGTTATTTTTGAAAAAATGGAAGATCTTAACGAGTTTCTTGAAGAGGAGTTAAGACTTGAGGGAATCCTAGGAACCATCGTCACAATCGTAATAGGGCCTTACAAAAGGTGCCCATGGACAGGACTCTAGAACTCACCCATATGCTTTTCCTTTTTTGGCTATGAATATGTTTATGTTTGGAATCTTTGATGGATATCTCTCAAACTGAAAGCCGAACATTCCCTCAAAATAACCTTGCAAATATGGTACTGGAAGTGAACAGAATTCCACCTTTACTTCGTTTCGAAGCTTTGAGAATTTACCCCAACCCATAATCTCAAGTTCTCTTAGCACAACCGGCCAGTTTTGCGTGTTCGTAAAATCTACGCCCCTAAAAAATGGATTTGTAAGTTTTCTTCTAAAAGCACTTGCTTTTGCAGCATCAAAAATTTCACGATTTGATAGTCCATGAAATAGGTCAGCAAGCATGGAGGTATCCATGATTAGAACTCTGCCTCCGCCCATGCGATATATGTAAGGAAGCCAGTCATGCATTCCAAGTCTTTTGTAAAACTCTAGAGCGTTGCTTAGAGCTTCTTCTTTGCTTTTTATGAAACGGGATTTCTCAAGAAAAGTCAGATAATTATGGAGATCATCAGAAATTTTTATCACTACTTCTTTCAACGCATCTTCCTCACGTAGTTTTACGTCATCAAAATGTTTCAAACTTGAACTTATAGATTATTCTCTTTTTCTAAGAGACTGACCGTGAGACGTGTCAAGTAGCCAGTTGAATAGACGTTCTGCCTACATCAGAAAAAGAGAGCGAAACTCGCTAGACTCAAAAGAAACAAGAAAAAATTTAGGATAGTTTCAATATCGCTTTCTTGGTGTCTTCGTCAACCGGTTCCATCTTGAAACCTTTCTTAGTGCATAAATGAATCATCTTGAGGTTCCTTGATAAGACATCACCACTAATTGTCTTCAGCCCCATGTCTCTGCCGATCTCGATGATGTTATCAACGAGCTTTGATCCGAGCCCGAATCCCTGCCATTGGTCTCCTACAACAACAGCGAACTCTCCTCGTTTTCGACCAGGCTCCAAGATGAGTCTTGAAGCACCAATAATTCTCCTCTTGTCTTCTTTCTCCTCTGCAACTATAGCAATTTCTCGATCATAGTCTATGTTGCAGTATCTAGTTAGAGTTTCATGGGGTATGTCCTTGATGACTTGAAAGAACCGAAAGCGCATTGTTTGCTCCGAAAAGGACTGGTACAGTTCGTAGAGAAGAGTTTCGTCTTCAGGTTTTATGGGACGGAGAATGACAGGTGTTCCGTTCTTTAGCTTCCACCGAGTAACATATTTTTTGGGGTACGGAGCAACCACCAGATATTTGTGATGTTGGTTTTTTTGCAGCTTCTTCTTAGTGTCTATGGCAATTCGAGCGTCTACAGCTACGGCATCACTCTCGCTAACTATGATGGGATTTATGTCGACTTCTTTTATTTCTGGAAAATCTATTACAAGTTGAGAAAACTTCACTAAGATTTCTTCAAGACTAGCGTTAACAGAGCACCCACTTAACCTCAAAAACTTGTAGGCAGAAGCCTGCTCCATAAGCCGCCTTGCAAGCACCTGATTCAACGGTGGAAATCCCATGCTCACATCTTCTAATAACTCGGCATCAATCCCTCCCATACCAAATACAATGACTGAACCAAAGTAAGGGTCTTTCTTAGAGCCAATAAAGATTTCACACCTTTTCTTCTGGATCATGGGTTGAACGACGACACCCTGAATTTTTGCTTTGGGTTTATATTTTCTAACCCTTTCAACCAACTCCTTAAAAGACGCTTGGACTTGTTCAGGTGACCATACATTTAGAACGACTCCTTCGGCTTTGGATTTGTGAGTTATCTGCGGTGATAGTATCTTCAGAACAACGGGGTATCCTAGTTTAGAGGCTGCAGTTGCTGCTTCTTTAGGGGTCTTGGCGACTAAGGTTTTTGTCGTCGGAATTTTGTATGCTTCGAGAAAACTCAGGGACTGGGGCAGATTTAGTACTTTCCGTCTTTCACTTGATGCTTTTCTTAAGATCTCTTTGAGGAATGTGGGAATGGATAATTCTACGGAAAGCTCTTCGGGAGTTTCATACAGGAGTTCTAAGTTCTTGGTGTAACTATACATATACATGAAGGTTGAGACTGCCTGCTCTGATGTTGTGAATGCTGGGACGCCATTCTTCCGTAGGATTCTTCTAGCTTTCCAGCAGTTGTCCTCACCCATCAGAGATGTAAGGATAGGTTTCGTGGTTTTTCTCGAAAGTTCTACGATCATCCTCGCGGTCTCGATTGGATCTGCTGCTCCTTGAGGAGTATATATGATCAAGAAGCCGTCGCTGTTGGGGTCTTTGAAGCAGATTTCCATAACCTTCTGAAACCTATCTACAGTGGCCTCCTCTAAAATGTCGATGGGATTCAGAATGCTACAATAAGAAGGCAAGACACTCTTCAATGCTTGAATTGTTTCACTACTCAGCGGCGAGAGTTTTCCATCTCTAGCAATAAGACAATCAGTAGCCATAATCCCTGGCCCTCCAGCATTAGTGATAATTGTTAGGTTTGGACTTTTGGGGTTAGGCTGCATCGCCAAAGCTTCTGCACAGTTAAAAAGATCATCTATTGCTTCAACGCGAACAACTCCAGCGCGTCTAAAAGCAGCATCATAAACAGCGTCCTCTCCGCATAGGGCACCAGTATGACACAACGCTGCCTCTGCACTTTCACGAAACCGCCCTGCCTTCACCACTACTATGGGCTTAGCTCTGGCAAAACCTCTTGCTGCACTCATGAATTTCCGAGCGTTCTTGATAGATTCAATATAAAGCACAATGCTTGTTGTCTGAGCGTCAGTTCCGAAGTAATCTATCAAGTCTCCGAAATCAACATCGAGCATCGAACCTACCGAAACCACAGCACTAAATCCCACATGAGCTTCCGACGCCCAATCCAGCACTGAAGCGCATAATGCTGCACTTTGCGAAATGAATGCTATCTTCCCAGGATTCGCTGTTCTGTTCGTAAAAGTCGCGTTAAGTTTGATTCTGGGGCGCATGACTCCAATGCTGGAGGATCCTATAATGCGCATGTTGTAACGATTTTTGCTTTTAAGGATCTGTTTTTCAAGGATCTTTCCTTCTTCTCCGGCTTCTCTAAAACCTGCTGAGACAATAATTATTCCCGAGACTCCAGCTGTTCCGCACTCTTCGATAATCTGCGGAATAGTGTGCGCTGGAGTTGCTATGATCGCAAGATCTACTTGCCGTGGGATTCTCTTAATATTTGGGTAGGCGGTTATGCCTTGAACTGTGGGTCGGAAAGGATTGACAGGATAAACAACTCCTTTATATCCTACTCCGATTAAATTTCGAAGTAGTCTAGCGCCTACAGATTTCTCTCTGTTACTTGCTCCTATGACGGCTATTCTTCGGGGATTGAAGATTTTGTCGAGGTTTTCAGTACCCACCTTTCAAGATTCCTCCCCTTTCCATAGAGCCTACTTTCCAAGTTAGACATATAAATATATAATAGCAAATACTTTTTAACGTTCCTAAAATGGTCTTCGTGTAATTTTTGCGCATTAATTTTTTTTGTCTTTGACCCTCCGAAGACAAGAAGCATCAAAGCCATGAACGCGCTATTTATCTTTTTACGGGTAGAATCTCCTTGTTGTCCGCGGAAATGGTATGGCGTCAATTATGTTTTCAAGGTCAAGCATCCAGGTGAGCAGTCTTTCCAAACCTAATCCGAACCCTACATGTGGGACTGTTCCGTAACGCCTTAAGTCGATATACCACTTGTAATCCTCTTCTCTTAGATCAAGCTCTCTAATCCTCCTAAGCAGTTCTTCCTTGTCATCTTCTCTTGCGCCGCCAGTGGATATTTCACCTATCCTGGGGACAAGCATATCTGTTGACATCACAAGATCTGGATTGTCCCTGTGGGTTTTGCAGTAAAACGCCTTAATCTGCCTCGGATAAGCATAAACGAAGAAGGGTTTCCCAAATTCTTCTGCTAACGCTTTCTCGTCGTCATAGCCGAAATCTTCGCCCCACTTAATTTTAAAGCCTTTTGCAGTCAGCTTTTCTATGGCTTCAGTATACGTTATCCTCGGAAAAGGAGTGTTCACAACCTTCAATTTTGAAATGTCTGCACCTAGACTCTCTATCTCTCTTTTGCAGTCTTCGGCAGTTTTCTGGCATATATAACTTAGAAGGTCTTCTTCTACGCGCATTAGATCATCCATGTCTGCAAAAGCCCATTCAGGTTCAATATGCCAATATTCAGTTAAATGTCTTATAGTTCGGCTTTTTTCAGCTCTAAAAGAAGGAGCAACACAATAAACCTTTTCCAAAGAGTAAATCAAAGCTTCGAGGTATAGTTGGGCGCTCTGGGTCAAATACAAGTCTTTACCGAAGTATTTCAAGCCGAAGAGGGTTGATCCGCCTTCGCAGGCACTAGAAATAAACATTGGAGGCGAAACTTCAATAAAGCCTTCCTTCCTGAAAAATTCATGAGTAAACCTCAAAACCTCACTACGAACCCTCATTATTAGACTCATTCGGCGGCTGCGAAGCCACAAGTGGCGGACATCTCGGAGAAACTCCTCACTCTTATCTTGGGTTATTGGAAAAGTCTCTGCCAAACCGATTATGGAAAGTTTTTCTACGGTGATCTCATATCCACCTGAAGCACGTTTATCCTGCTTGACAGTGCCCGTAATCATTACAGAAGATTCAATGGTGATTTTTTCAGCTTGCGTCCACGAAGGATTATCCGTTTTAACCGTGCACTGGATAATACCTGAAGCATCGCGAACCACCAAAAAAATCGTTTTTTTACTCTCTCTTTTGCGGTAAATCCATCCTCTAACGGATACAGGTTTTCCTGCGTACTTTCCGTCTAAAATGTCTTGTATAGCTGCAATGGGCATAGGCATCATTCCCTTAATTTAACTTCCAAACCTAAATATTTACCTTACAAAAAGATTGTTAAACCTCTTCTGTTCGAGTTGAAGAAAAAGTAGTCAATAATCACATGTAACCTAACAAGCAGAAAAAGAGGGAGATCTAGAGAAGCTCAATCGCGTGGGCTATCGTAATACCAATCTGGTGTATCAGGTGTAGGGCCGGGCTTGTTGTTAACTATATAAAAAGATGGGGGATTAGGGAAGCTCGATCTCCAGTATTGTCGATAGGTCATCCAGCTTGTTTAAGCTTACTTTGCGACTTGAAATGGTGTAGAGCACGTCTTCTATGTACACTGATCGTTTGACCCAGTAGCTGTTCTCGTAGATGTTCATTCCGCTCTCCAGGTGTGTTATTCTACCTTCAAAGAGAAAACCGTGAAACAGGGAGACATCAAAGACGTATGCGCCTTGCCACACTGGGTCTCCGTAAGCGTTGGGAGGAACCTCGCCGCCATAATTGCTTTCGTCGATCTTGGCTTCTAGAACTGGTATTACTAGCAGTTCCCTTGCTCTGTCAAAGAGGAATGCTTTGTGGTCGTAGAGCACTGGAGTGTCTGAGCCTCTGTCGCCTATTGTGATGTTGTCCATTTGCACGGGGTTTGTGACGTTGCTCACGTCGAAGAGAGATATTTTGATGCCTTGATACCAGGCAAAGTCTCCTTGGTCGGCTTCGACCGTGTGTTTGCCTACTCCGATGAGATGGGTTTCGTCGTAGGGGTGTAGATAGTCTGAGTATCCGGGGATGTGTAGTTCTCCGAGAACGGATGGGTTAGTGGGCTCGCTTAAGTCTATCACAAACAATGGATCGATTTTCTTGAACGTTACGAAGTAGGCTCTGTGGCCCATGAATCTGGCGGAATGGAAGTCTTCACCGGGCGCAAGTCCTTCCAGCTTTCCAACCACGCTTAAGTTCATGTCGAGCACATAGAGATTGGTTTGAGTGGCCCAGTTTGGCGCCCAAGTGGTTGTTTCAATTCTGAAGAAGTCGCCGTACTCGTCCATGGAGAATTGGTTGCGTTCACGCCCTGGCACGGTGCCTCTGGCTTCGCATGTCATGTTACTGCCCTGCACATGTATTCGGTAGATAGTAGTGTTACCATTCCAGCCGCCGTAAGTAACATATATGTTGCTGAGTGAGACGTACATGTTACATGTGCCTCCGAGCATGATTGTCAAGTAGACTGGTGATTCTGTTGTGTTTTGCATGTTCATGGCGACGAATGTTGTGTACTGATAGTAGTCGTCTGTCGCGTTGAAGTAACGGATTTCAGTAGGAGCTATCTGTATTAGTTTCCCATCAGAGTTGATTTCTGGAAGGTAAAGGGTTTCATTAACCAAGTAAGCTGCTTTGCTGACGACGAAGTAGACGTAGTTGCCGATCATTCTTGAGTTGAAATAACTACCTGAAATGGTGAAGTCACGTGAGAGCGATGGATTACCGGGATCATTGACATCATACACTTTCACGAAGGTTTTGATGTCAGCAACATAATATCTATCATGAATTGTTGGTAAGTGGTATTCGGATCCGAGAACTGCTAGTTTGTCGCCGTTGACAAAGATTCCAATGGGATACAGATCGTCAAAGGGTATTCTTGAAACTATCTTAGCCTGCGTCGGGGGATAAGCCTTCAAAATGTAAACCACGTTGCCGGACAGTATGTACATGTAGCCCCTTTCGTCAATCTTCACAGTATCTGCTTCGTCTACTCCTGCAACTTGGATGTTTGTGGTTGAATGTGAAGGGGCAGCACTCGTCGTGAACCCGCTTTCAAACGTAAGCGCGCGAAGCGAGTCCACAAGCTTTGAATCCTCAGATCCATAAATCCAGAAGGGCCCTTGGGTTCGGGAGTTCATTTTTAAGAAGTTCTTCAGATCCTTGTCAGATTGAAACGCTGAAAGAAGTGGAGATTGTGGCGCCGAGATTGGAGGAGCTCCTGGCGTATACTCAAGTTGCGTGATGTTGAAGTTGAAGATTATCGCGGTTAAGACTGAGGCGAGGAGAATTGCAGCAAGTCCGTAGATGAGTGCTTGTTTTTTGATTTTGCTTTCCATGGTAGTCAACTACCTGTTTATCAAGGCTTCTTTAGTATTTAATGCTAAGTTTTGGTACATGTCCGTTCCAAAAGTTAGTACATGGCGCACTTTTTTCTGTGGTGCCGAGTGCCGGATTTGAACTTGCGACAAATGGAGATATCCCCGCGCTAGTTTTCGTTTTATTTTATTCTAATTCTTAGTGCAGTTGATACAGAGATTAGAACGGTCTTAGAGACCATATACGGATTGCTTCATACCAAAATATTGTTGAAACTATTGCTCCAAATGAAATAATGAATAAGCTTTCCCGTGTGAAGCCCTGCATTAACGCTAAGAGATAAACGATAAAGAAGACTGTGGAGAAGACCGCATAAAAGAAGTATCTTGGGAACAACAATTTTCCCAGCTTGACAAAGTGTCTAAGTACGCCGATTTTAACTTGGCTGACCAGAAAGTAGTGACCACCTATATTTTGTTTCTCCACCAAGCCCAGTTCGCGTAGTTGTTCAAGATGATGATTTGCTACGCTAGGACTGCTGAAATGTAGGGCTCTTTGAACTTCGCGAACACTCATTGGATGACCATTCTTTAGAAGAAGCCAATAAACTTTCCAAGCTTTTCCGCGAAGTGCATATTCAAGCCTAGTCTTATCTTCCACATTCAAGGAATGACACGCTTCTCTACTAGAGTTGTTAAATATGAAGCTTATAAGTCCAGTTTTTAGAACAGAGGAATGGTGTGAGGGCTGATGAGAATTGTGCGGTTAGAGGATGCGATTTCAAAGGCTAAAAGGCTTGCTGAGGAAAAGTTAGTTAGGGGAGAGAGTGCTGTCGAGTCTGTCGAGATAGGTGAAGCTGACGGATTCAAACTCTATGTCACATCTGCAAAAACAATCAAAGATGAGTCTCCAATCTCTTTTCATGAAAACCCAAGAGACGTCTTCATGTTAGTTCTTGAAGGAGAGATAGAATTCACATTCGAAAACCAAGAAAGAGCAACAATAAAACCCAGAAAATGTTTTGTTCTGCCGAAGCACTTGAGGCACCATTGCGTTTTTGAGAAAATGACAATTGCGATTGAAGGAGTGTACGAGAAGGGACTTTAACGTGACTGAAAATGAAACAACTTATTGGACTGCACCAAAAATGAATGCTAGCAATCCAGTTATGAACCACAACAAAACCATTCTCTTTATTTTTCGAGCGTTTTCTCGTGAATGATTTTTGAGAAGCATAAATGAAGATGCAGCAAGTCCAAAATCAGTTATAGCTACTAGGGGAATGAACCAGAAAGAGACAATGTTTAGAAGCCAAGGTATTGGACTTAACAAAACTGCAAGCGAATAGAAGATCGTTGCTGCAATTGCTGCGTTTTTCTCTCCGTAACGCACAGCTAAAGTTTGAACGTTCATTGTTCTGTCGCCTTGAACGTCAACAATTCCCTTTGTTATTTCTCTGCCAGTGTTTGAGAGAAAAGCTATAGAGGCGAAAATTAAAACGTTTAACTCAATCGTGTTGGTGATTGCTAGGCTACCGTAAATGAAGGGTATAGATACACAAGCACTGACGAGAAAATTGCCGAGGAGCCCTGTCCGTTTTCCAACCGTCGCATAAGCCACAGAAACCACCCAAGAAATTAGGGCTGCTAAAAAACAGAGAGCACTAGCTGTGTTGGTTAAAAACGCAGCTACAAGTCCTATTACTGTAAGGACAGACGCGAAACCCAATGCTTCTTCAGGTTCAATCAAACCGCTTGGAATTGGGCGGTCAGGCTCATTTACGGCATCCATTCCTCTATCACAGTAGTCATTTATGACCATGGATGCGGCAGTTAACGCAGAGCCAGT
>JAUUWK010000081.1 GCA_030589055.1 Candidatus Bathyarchaeota archaeon
TCCGAATGTTTCAAGCCACTGTCCCAGCCAAGGCGTCGGCTCTCCACCCACAAGATTTGCGTTTCTGCATCCGTCAATGCGTAACCGTTCAACCTTTTTTGCCAGTTCTTCTGGCCTGCAACCCTCACCCTTTTCCACCCACTGAGATATTGTCCAATTTTGGCAGTGACGGCAACGCATTGTGCAGCCTATAGTGAAAATGGTTCCAGAAGGAACGAGCTCGGGTTCTTCGCCCATATGTTCAAAAATGCTTGATACCGTTATTTCAGTTCCGCATCTGCAATAGCCTAATTCACCTTCGATTCTGTTGACTCCACATCTCCGAGTGCAGAAATGACAATTTGAGAGAATTTTTTTGGCGATTTCGATTTTCAAGTCTAAGTAGGATTTCTCTGGGGTTTTCATTTCTTTCAGGTTTTTTTGTCTTGTATCGATTTCCCCTTCAACTTCGTGAAATTCTTCTGTAAGTCTTGCGTGTTTTTGCCAAAGCCCTTCTATGGAATCGTTTTCGTTGAATTCTGCTGGAAGCTTTCTGGCTATCGTAAATTTCGCTGGTTTTTCATTCTGCATGACAGAGAAGTATCTGGCTAGGCTTTTTCTTGCCGTTTTATCGTTTAGCACTGCTGTTGCGTCCGGGCGGAGAACTCTCCACATTTTCACTCAATTGTCAATCTAAGTCAAGGAGTTATTAAAACAAAGCGTATGGATAGGCGTATCCGCTTGTATGTAACTTACCTTTGATTGGGATTTCTTGTCCGCACGTCGGGCAACACATGTCCTTTGTTAAATTCCATTTTGTGATTTCAAAGCTGAAACGCTTAATCAACAGTTCGTTGCAGTTTGGACAATACGTATTCTCATAGGGGTGTCTCGGCACATTTCCGATATACACATAATTTAATCCTGCCTCTTTCACGGCGGCGTATGCTTTCTCCAGAGTTTCGATTTCTGTAGATGGGATCGTTGTCAGTTGATAGTCTGGATGGAAACGCAACAGGTGAAAAGGCGTGTCTCTGCCAAGCGCATCTCTTATCCAAGCTGAAAGCTCCTTTAACCTCTCAATCGAGTCTCCTTTTTTCGGTACAACCAAGTTAGTGATCTCTACGTGAATATCATTTCTTTTCATTTCCTTTAAAGACTCGTAGATTGGCTCAACTGATGGAACAGCTGAAAAATCTCTGTAGAAGTCTGGGCCACCTCCACCCTTGAAATCCACTGTCACCGCATCCAGATAAGGCGCTATGGTTTTCACGGCTTCCGGTGTCATGTAACCATTTGTTACAAAGGTGTTGAAGAATCCTACTTGGTGGGCAAGCTTGGCAGTGTCATAGGCGTACTCAAAAAATATGGTTGGCTCTGTATAGGTGTAACTTATTCCTTGACAACCATTATTTTTTGTGGCTTTGACAACTTCCTCTGGTGGGAAATGCTTACCTGCTATCTTCTTCTCTTGGCTTATCATCCAGTTGTCGCAGAATTTACAGCGGAAATTGCAGCCGATTGTGGCAATTGACATAACAAGTGCTCCTGGATTGAAATGTGAAAGCGGCTTCTTCCCTATAGGGTCTATGCATCCAGATATCGCTTTCGCGTAAACAAGAGAATAAAGCGTTCCTCCCTCGTTTTTTCTCACTAAACAGAAGCCTTTTCCATCATCATTTATTAGGCATCTTCTACCGCACAAGTTGCACTTAACTTTCTTGTCTTCCAATTTTTCGTAGAGCATGGCTTCATGCAACGACATTTAAATCGCTCCTTAACATGTACACCTTTGCCTTCGAAGTATATGATTTATTCGTCTGCTACTGAATCCGCCTTTTCCTTGAGTTCAAAAACAAATGGTGCAGTGGAGGTTCTTATGTCAAGTTCTGTCCTAAGCAAGCCCTCTAGAAAGCCAGCCCAAATTTCGGAGTAACTGATAAACGGGGCTTTTACAAGAATATACTTGTCTTTTAGGTAAAAGTCTCCAAAACCTTGCACTCTTAGTCGTTTAAAAACTTCTTTCCATTTTCCACGATTTGCCGTTTGAATGCCAAGTGTTGCTTCCATAGAAATCCTTGCGGCTTCACCCATTTCTCTTCCGATTTCACGCCACTTCTTTTCTGGAATATGCTGAATCAGAATGTTGATGAACTCTACATTTACGAACGCTATGCGACTTATGCCACAGTAATATTCGCCGGGAAAATGCCAATCATAAATCATCATGCTTCTGTAAACGTCGAGCATCTTAGAAATTAAAGGTTTAATGCCTGGCTCCTTTCCCTCCCGAATCAAAGAGTCGATATATTCTCGTTCCTCTTTCTCAAGAATTATAGTCGTCCTTCTAACTGATTTCTTATTCTTCTTTAACAGTTCTTCGATTCTCTTATCGTTCTCTTGCATAACCGTTATATCCAGCGACATATCTTATATGCTTTGCTAAGGCTCGCTCGACACCTTAACAATCTCTAGCACGGTACAAACATTATGTAGTTGTTGACAAAGAGTCTTATTCGCCTAAAAAACAATGAATCTTGCGTATCTAAGCATAAGTCACTAAGAAATAACTTCAGTCCTAATCAGATACCATACAAAAAACAAACCAGCTATGAACAGAACGAATCCAAAAAACATTGAAACAAAAACGTCGATTTCCAGGATGTTTCTAAACACGTAAACTACGTAGGTTGGTCCGGCAAACGTTAAGAAGGCCGCCAACACCGTTAGAAATGCTTTCCTGGATTTTGAACCTGGACCTGACTTGGAAAATACTCTGCCTTTGTTTTCCCCTTTTTTGTTAGTCATATTTACTACGCTCCAGCGCTTTTTGGCAACGCTTCTAAAATTGACATTTCCCCTTATAACCCTTCCTTTACGTCATAACCCAGAGCTTTCATTAAAAACTTAAAAACTGAAAAACCTGCCCCCCGGTCAGTACTGAAACCAGTCGTTGTTCCCAATAAGCATAAGCCGTCTAGACCACGTTCCTTTGCAAGCCCAAGCATTAAGCCAGTAGCTCCCATAATTCTACCATTGCTATATATTACCGCTCCTTTTTCCATAAATTCAGCAGCAAGTCTAGGGGAAGTCGCAGCCACATAAACTTGAGCCTTCTCTTCCGATAGGGGTACCCCACCTATCGTGATAATAAACTTGCACTCACACTTTTCAACAAAATCCAGTATATCACTGCACAACGCATAATGTGCAACGACATCATCAAAAGAGGGCTGCGTGTCACCAGTCATTATCACAAAATCATTCTTCTCCATGGGCGCAGCGTAAAACTCATACCGTGGCAAGCTGCAAAAACCTTTAGAATTAACTGAAACATAATCCGGAAAAGAAGGCGAATACAACTCAGCAAAGGATTTCGCCCCACAAAACTTTATCAAAAGATAAGCAGCAACCTTTCCAACATTACCAAAACCTGGAAGACCTTGCACAAGAATTGGATTCTCAAGAACAGGGTTAAATATCTGACGGAAATATGG
>JAUUWK010000080.1 GCA_030589055.1 Candidatus Bathyarchaeota archaeon
GCTCCGTAATCTTCGTGAGGATACGTTTCCGCACAAAACAAGTTGGGCTGGAGCCAAGATTCAACGAGCACATAATCACAAGTTTAAGGAAAGACAAGGTGAAAGAAGGGTGAAAAAAGAACGTAGAACCTGCACGCCAGCGTGCAGATAAAGAAGGTTGAAGATAAGAGAAAAGAAGAAGATCCCAAGAAAATCTAAAAGAGAATCGTGACAGATCGAGCCAGGAAGGTTTTAAAAGCAGCTGAAAGTCAACACCCTAAAACTACCTGTTGAGAAACCCTTAGGCTTAAATCGGTAGTAGTTGATGATGCTAGTTCATGGGCATAGTCTACGCGTGCATAGCTCCACATGGAACTGAAATCATTCCCAAACTTGCAGGAGATAAGTTTGAGGCATTCAATGAAACAAGGAGGGGTATGGAGAGCTTGGCGCAGCAGATGAAAAAACACAGTCCATCTACATTGGTTCTAGCAACACCTCATGGCCTGAGATTGAACCACACGATAGGCATAGTCACCGCAGAGTTTTCGGAAGGAAGCCTAAGCGCCAATAGAAAATCAGTGAAAATGCATTTCCAATGCGACCGCCAACTTGCACAAGAAATCCTCCGAAGAGCAAAGAAGGCAAAGCTCCCAGTCATAGGGGCGAACTACGGAACTAGCGAGGGGTCAAGTTCTTGTATGCCAATGGACTGGGGAACAATTATACCATTATGGTTTCTAGGAAGATCTGAGAGAAGAAAAAAGAAAAAGGAAATTGTCATTGTAACACCTTCGAGAGAAATCCCCCTGACACAGTTAGTTGGCTTCGGGAAGATCATCGCAGAAGCTGGAGAAGCTTCTGGGAAGAAAGTAGCCTTCATAGCTAGCGCAGACCAAGGACATGCCCACGACAGAAAAGGACCTTACGGCTTTCATCCTGCTTCCGAAAAATACGATAAACAAGTAATAAATGCCATAAAGGAAGGCACTCTGAAGCAGCTTCTGAAACTTGATAGAAGCTTCATAGAAGATTCAAAACCTGACAGCTTATGGCAGATAGCCATCCTCATAGGCATTTTGGAAAGGGTTCGGATGAAGAGAAGGTTCGTATCCTATCAAGCACCAACGTACTATGGAATGTTATGCGCGGATTTTGAGCATATAACGCGCGAAGATTAAAGCGCAGAGATGACATGTCAGTGTTTCAACTCTATTCAGCAAGAAGAAGCTTGCATACTGGAAACCTGTTATTAACTTAAGTGACATCTTTTAAGCGAAGACTCCAAAGTGCTTTGCTGGGCTGCGAAAAGTGAAACGATGCATGCATATATGTGACATCAAGCTAAACGTAACCGTGGAGAACCAACACAGTTGCCAATCGCTTACAAAGAAGTTAAAAACAGTAAATATGTCTATTTCACCTATTGGGATGCAGAGCAAAAAAAGAAAAGGGAAATATACTGCGGGTCAGCAAACGACCCCTCAGCGTTAGAAAAAGCACAGGCTCTTGAAAGTGAACTTCTGCAAAAACAAATCGCAAACCTTCAAAGCCAACTAAAGAAATTTGACATTGGTATTGCCAAAAGACCGTATAAACGGAAATCCAAATCAGTCAAAAGTTCAATGCAAGACAACATTGAAATGCAAGAAGACTTAAAGAACGCAAAAATCTACGACCCTGAAGTGTATTATAAAACAAGCGAGCATATGGATGAAGTCGAAGATGACTCGGTTCAGTTAGTAGTGACATCGCCGCCGTATAATGTAGGCAAAGGATACATCGCTTACGATGACAAAAAAGAACTGCACGTTTACCTTGACTTTTTAAATGGTGTTTGGAGTGAATGTAAAAAGAAACTCTGTAAGGGCGGCAGAATAGCGGTAAACATCGCTGATACATGGAGAACCCCTTACATTCCCTTACATTGCTACATCACTAAACAGCTTAATGATTTAGGTTTCTTAATGAGGGGTATTGTCTATTGGGACAAAGGAGCAAGTGTTGGAGTTTCAACGGCTTGGGGTTCTTGGCGTTCCGCATCTAACCCAACACTGAGAGACGTAGGCGAATACATACTATTTTTCTCAAAAGATAGCTATAAACTGGAAGCTGAAAACAGAATATCAACAATCACAGCACGTCAATTTACTACATATACAAAATCTTTATGGGCTTTCAAAACTGCGCAACGACCTGAAAATAAAGAACATCCAACGCCGTTTCCTGATGAACTTCCCAAACGGTTAATTCTGCTTTATACCTTTTTGGGTGGAACGGTCTTAGACCCGTTTCTCGGTTCAGGAACTACATGCAAAGTGGCTAAAGCGTTAGGCAGAAAGGGTGTAGGGTATGAAATTGATTTGAGTTATAAGCCTGAGATTGAAGCGAAAATTAACACGGTTAAGTCAATTGGGTTATCGCTTGATGCTTTCACTGCTAACCACATGAAATCAGTCAATCAGGTTTTGCCCACTATACCTATTGTTTTGAGGTCAAATATGAGCGATTCCAGCTGATTTTTCTTTGTGACATCATAAATTGCTTTTACTGTATCGTTTCTGTAGGCGCGTAGTTCATTGGGAATGGCGTTAGTTACAACAAAGAAGTGTCCGTTTTGGAAACGCATGCTCCATTCTTTAGCGTTGGCGAAGGCTTTCTTTTTGGTGTCTGAACGTGTCATGCCCGCTCTGCCTAATTGGGAGTGTGAACCGTCTGGATTCACAATATACTTTGGTGAGCCTTTAGCCTCTATTACCACGTCAGGTCTGATTTCCAAATCGTATAATCGAGTGATGTCAGAGGTCGGTCTTGATTCGATGCCGTATTGATTTTTGAGAAGTAGCCAAAAAGCCCATTGGAACGTTTCGCCCACGTAGGAAGCGCGAGCTTGAAATGTTGCCACTTCATAGATTGTTTTTTCTCCGCATGTAGGGCAAGCGTCAGGTTTGTCACCCCAACCGTAAGAGAATTTACATAGTTCCATACATCGAACGCAAACCCAACACTTATACAGTGACATGGCACTGCAAATGTCATTGAAACATTCCGTAAAGTAGCGGGATAAGGTTTCGTTGGTTACGCCATTTTTTTCAATTATCTTGTAGTTTTGTTTTGCGATTTTCAGGTATGGGATTGCCAAGTCTGATATATGCATCATTATCGTAGCCTTAAGATTGCGTTTCTATATCAAAGGTGTATGGCTTGGATTATATATCATTTTAGAAAACGGACACTTCAGTTTTTTTATCCCACGACAGCTAACACCTTTCTCCATCCCATAAGAAGTTAACAGAACCCTGAAACGTCACTGCTCACGTATAGACGCGATATCTACCCTTTCTTCAATATGAGACTCTTGCAGAGTAGGGGAGTTCACCAAGCATCTTCGTTGCCCCCTCACCCACTTTCTCGCGATACTTCTCCTCCGTGTAGACTCTAACGATGTTTATGAATCCTCTCAACGCTTCAAAGATCCTTGAGATCTCGCTGAGACGTTGAGGAACCTTCCTTCCATCTCTTCCC
>JAUUWK010000072.1 GCA_030589055.1 Candidatus Bathyarchaeota archaeon
AATCCAGAGGTAACCTACCAGCTGAAAGTACGGATCTCTGGAAGAGGATGGCTAGAGAACATTCATTACATAATGATTGTTGCATTGGAAGAGAGTATGGAACACGAATTGATTGGGTTTCCAGTCTCAGAGTCAGACCTCCCAACAGACCCTAAAGAGTACAAGGAATCGTGGGTATGCTTCCAAAATCAAGCACAAAACTTCTGCTTCGGACAAGTATGGTCAAAGGAAAAGATCTCTAAAATCAGAATCAGCGAAGAATCATACGTCGAGCCAGAATATGAACTGGGTGAAATAAAGCCGGGGCAGTCAGCCTGCACATCAGAACTCTACTACGTCATGGAGAGAGGAAACTGGCAGACCATCCGTAGACGATGGAAGTCTCTAGTCAAGAAAGAGCTTCGCCCAGAAGAAGAAATCGTCAAGGCGAAACCTCTCTTTAACATAAAACTGGCAGAAGCCACACTCTACGACAACACTGAACTGAGAACTCAGATTGAGGTCGTGAACTTCAGAAACAAAGTAGCTACTGGGAACATCATTTTTGCTCCACCTAGTGGATGGAAGATTTCTCCTTCAGAGATAGAGATCAAAAACGTAACATTGAAAAACTCCTTCACAGCCGATGTATCTCTTGTTCCTCCCCCTCAAGCCAAGCTGGGCATCTACAGTGGAACCATCAAATTCTCTGCTGACAATCAAGAAATCCAATTTCCTATGGATCTTTGCATCCTTTCCAAAACTGCGAAGCCTCCAGTAACGGTTGTTTCGGACGAGGAGGAGAACAAGGCTGTCTTCAAGGTTTCTAATGGTATGCTCCAATTCAAGGGCAGCGCAGAATTTGCGGGGTGCCTATATTTCTTGGGAGAAGACGAAGTGAACCAGTTGGGCACGGGCTTTCCCAGTATTGGAACAAAGGTGTTTCTGGAGCATTATTCAGGTGGAATAAGAGCACTATACCTGAACGAGTTCGACTTTCAGAAGTCGAAAACTCACGAGGAATTGTACAAGGCAGAGCTGGTTGAGGAGGGACATTGGAAGGGTATCAAGTTTTCATTTGAATCGAAACAGCAGGAAGAGATAAAGGGTATAGTTGGATCAATCTCATTTCTGACCTTGCCCTTCAGTAACGTCGTTAAGATAAAGCGCAAATTTGAGAATCCTGCTTTAGCCAGCTTCAAATTCAACAGTTGCCTATGGATTTCTCCGAACGTAGGAGGAAACTTCGAAAAGAACGAGGTAATATTTCCGAGGGATGGCAAGGTCTTTCATTTCAAAAGAGCTAAGGGTTTTGCAGTTTCTGGAGTTCAACCAGAGAGAGGATGGATGCTTGTAACGAATAGAGAGAAGAAACTGGGGCTAGGCATAATCGCTGGGAACACCGACAAATCGACGATACTTTCTTTAGACTTGGGCAAGACTATGCTGGAACTGTTCGTCATGTCTAGAATTCAACTGCAACCCGGAGAAAGCTGTGAACTAGAAGACTACATAGTTCTTAGCAGTGCAGGACACGAATCTATAGACAAACTTGCAAAGATACTTCGCACGTAACCAGTTTGAAGCTGGTGCATAAGACACAGGTTAATGCCTTAGTTGTTTCTTTAGCACTTCTTCAGCTTTTTCAACGGCTTCCAGCAGCTTCTCGATTTGCGTTCCGCCGCCCTGAGCAAAGTTGACTTTTCCGCCGCCTCCGCCTCCTATGATTACTGAGGCTTCTCTAATGATTTCACCGGCGTTTGCGCCCTTTTCTATAGCGGTTTTTCCAGCCATAACCATTATCCGTGCATTTTTCCCGTCCGTTCCATAAAAAACTGTAACGATGGCCTCGTCTCTCTTGATCATTTGGTTAGCTGTTTGAACCATGCGATCAACATCAATTACCTCTTTGAAGTCACGCATCACAACTTTGATGCCTTCTACTTCTTCAATTTCTTCGCCTTCTCGTCTACCGCCTAAAACTAAGCTTTCCCACTCTGCTATTTCCTTGATAAGCTTTCTTTTTTCCGCGTTTGCTTCCTTTAATTCTGCAACAACTTTTTCTGCTGTTTTATCAAGTTTTTCAAGAGGGGCACTCAATATTTCTGAGAGTCTCCAGAGCTTTTCCTCGTTTTCTTGCACCGCTTTAAGGGCTGGAATTCCAACAGAATACACCAGCCTTTCTACACCGTCTTGAACCCTTTCTGAATGGATTATTTTGATAAATCCTATTTCACCCGTGTTTTTTAGGTGAGTCCCAGCGCATGCTTCAACATCCCAGTCTCCAGTCTTTACAACCCGTATTTCTTTTCCTGGAACCGCTCCGCCTTGATAAAGTCTAAAACCATAAAGCTTTTCCGCTTCGTTTCTAGACATCCAAGAGGTTTCCACGGCTATGTTTTGTAAAACTGCTTGGTTTGCCAATGTTTCTATTTTGTGCACTTCCTTCAATGTTAGCCTACGGTAATGTGAAATGTCAAGCCTGGAACGGTTGGCGCCTTTTTGTGTTCCAAACTGCCAAACATGCTGCCCTAAAACACGTCTTGCAGCACCGTTAACTATATGGGTTGCAGTATGATTCTTCATAAGACTGTATCGTCTTTCCCAGTCAATCATTCCCTTGACTCTGCTATCCTCTTTCGGAACAGTCCCATCCACTTTGTGGACAATTACCCTGCCCACTTTTTGAACATCAACAACCTCAACTTTATTTCCATCCAAAACCAGGTTACCCGTATCTGCTGGCTGTCCTCCACTTTCTGGATAGAAGCATGTTTTGTCAAGAACAACATATTCGCTGTCTATCACCTTGAGAACCTTTGCCTCGAACTCCCTCATGTACTGGTCTTGACAGTACAACTGTTCTGTTTCCAGAAGATTCGAAACCGCCTTTTCCAGCGATTCTTCTGGTCTTGCATCTTCCACTTTTCCGGTCGTTTGCATGTGCCTTTCCGCGATTAAAGCGTAGAAGTTCTCTGGAATCTCCGCCTCCAATCCTTCTTCTTCAGCGAATTGCCTGACAATTTCAGGTGGAAGTCCATGGGAATCATACAACTCAGTCAAGGTTTTCACTGGGATTTCCAGAATGTTCTTTGTTTTCAACTCCTCAGCAATCCGCTTTACAAGCCCTCCGCCTCTCTTTATCGTTTCTTCAAACTTTTTTTCCTCAACTGAAAGGATTTCCATAATCTCGTTTCGCATTTCCTTAAGATGCGAATAATCTTTCGACCAGAAGTCGATCTGCATATCCATAACATCGTAAAGCTTGTCTGTTATGCCCAGTATTCTCAGCAGTCTGTAGACTCTGCGAAAGAGAAGCCTCGCCAAATATCCTTCTTGGATATTTGATGGGACAACACCTTCAGAAAGTATGAAACTTAAACATTTTGTATGGTCTGCAACCGCAAAAACGTTTTCAATAGGAAGTAAGAATCCGTCTAACTCATCCATTTTCATTCCAACAATTTCTGCTATTTTCCTTCGAGCTTCAAGTCTACTCGCTGTTTTATCCAAACTTACTAATCCAGAAACCTCAGCTACCTTCATCAGCAGATCGTTGTCAATTTCATCTATTCCAGCCATCTCAACAATCTTGTCAAGCAAGCTGCTATAAACTGCGTGAAAACAGCTCGGGACACCTTGTGAAAGCCATGCGTAACGGTCTATGCCATAGCCAGTGTCAACTGTCCGTATCGGCAGCTTAACAAATTCGTTGTTGACTACTTTGAATTGCATGAAGACGAGCGTGTCAACCTCTAAACCTCTGACAATGCTTTCAAGGTCTGGACCAGCGTTTCCACCGCCAACCCAAACGTCTTCCTTGTAAACAACTTCTTCAGATTTCACTCCTAATTCTTTTGTGATAAACTCATGATGATATCTTACAGTCTGGTCTTTCCAGTAAACCTCCTTGTCAGGATAATTGAACGCATGATGTCCACCCATCTCAAAAACTGTCAAGTGCCTTCCAAAAGTTGGCCCAGTGTTAGCTATATCCACCAACCGTATGCACGGCTGAACAATCACAAGCGGATTTGCTGGCGGCGGCGCAATCCCCTCAGTCACGTATGGCTGAAAATCAATTATACTCGCATGTGTCAGGTAAATGTCACCTCTCCACCTTGCCACCACTGGATAGGGCTTTATGCGAATATGCTCGCGTTTCTCAAAAAAGGATAGAAAAGTCTCACGCATCTCCCGCAAACTGTAGCTTTTCCTTGTCGGCGGATTATTTATGAACGTGTAGGGAGCGCAACCTTCAGGAGTTGCTTCCCCGCAAGTTTTCTGGTCTGGATTTTGCGTCCAAAAATATTCTCCGCATTTGGGACACAGTTTCCTTACGTAATCTTCATCTTTAAAGAATGGGACGCTATACTCTTCTTTTGGAAACTTTTTCAATTTTCAGATGCCTCAACAATGTTGGAATGAATGAGTTCGAAGGGATTATTGAGAATCACGCATTTAACCATTTCACTATCCAAGTTTAAAGCCAAGCAAGAAACCGGTCAAGAAGCTTCCCATAAATGGCAAAAGGGATATTAAGCCGATTAGCCATGCTGCTGCTTGACCGGCAAAAATGAAAAGACTCGTCAAAGCTTCTCCAAACTTTTCATAATTTATGTTGATTATCCCGCTTGTGCCTAGGTAGAGAAGAAAGAGTATGAACAAGCCTATCAAAACAACGATTAGCTTGCTTATTTTCTTAATTGTGTATCCGACTATGAAGCCGCCTATTCCACCTATGCCTAGTTGGTAAACTACTGAGGGTAAGACATCACTCATGAGGCTTTTCCTCTTCAGATATGCTAGTACACGTTCGATTTAAGTGCTATCGCTCTACGTGGTGGAGATTCCTCCTGCAAACTATCCTTTTTTTGTTTGATGATGACGAAGCTATGGTTAGAAAATGTTAAGGAATGTATTTGTTGATCATATGTTGTTGGCATCTTTGGGGAAAAAATATGTGTTCTCCATGATTGCTGACCCAGCGAGGAATAGTATAATTAGACGTTTGAGTGAGGCTGGAAAAGCTGCTTATTCCAACTTACTAGATTCTACTAAATGCGTGAGATATTTAATCAGCACAGGAACCTTCAACTATCATCTGAACTTTCTGCTACAGAACTCTGTGATTGTCAAAGATGGCATTGTCTGCAAACTTACGGAGA